>NZ_JBHDVN010000014.1:0-69187 GCF_046635365.1 Acinetobacter sp. NIOH-H-8 | reverse complement strand
GTTAAAATGCTGTGCTGCTTTTCGCACAGACATTTTATCTCTAGTCATAATTTCTATGACTTTGTCTTTAAAATCTTTTGAATATCCCATGTTTCTATTGTTCTATATTTTTAAGTATTTGGCTATAGATGCCCTGATGCGGGAAACACTGCTGCAAAATCCCAAACATGTTTTGTCCAAAGGCTATGCCATTGTGCGCCAGCAAGAACATGTGGTTCGTTCAATCCATCAAATTGATGTCCAACAACCCGTTCAGGTTGAATTACACGATGGCCTATTTTCAGCACAACTTACGCAGGTAACTCCCCATGAGTCATGATACTTTGAGCTTTCAGGAAGGCTATGACATCTTGAAAAAGAATGCTGAATTACTTGAATCTCAGCAAGAACCAGATATTGATAATCTGATGAAAATCGTTGAAGAGTCTATGCAGGCGTATAAAGCCTGTAAATCTCGAGTGAAAGCTGTTCAGAATGCACTAAACGAGACCTTTAAGGATTAATTTTATTAAATACCTTAAATCAGTATAGCCTGATGATTTAAATGCTTAGGCTATTTTTAAATCTCTTGCCTATAAAAAAGCCCTCATTTAGAGGGCTTTTTATTAGATTAGAATCTCCAGTTATAGAACAAGTCAATTGCACGCTCTAAAGACTGACTGGCTTCCAGATATAAACGCTGATTCATTTGATAACGTAAAGTCAGCTTGTTCACTGGGGTAAATACGCCAACCCCATAACGGATATATAAGTCTGGCGTAATATAACCGGTTACAGACACCTGAGTATCATCCCCGGTTCCCTGTGCATCCAGTGCCAGGCCGCTCAGGCCAAAGCTACGACCAATCTGGTTGGTCAAGGCACGCGTACCGCCCAAGCCCAGACTAATCCCTGCGGCTGCAATGGTGTTGTTTACATCAGATCTGAAACCTTCCGCCTGACTTAAACCTGAAGCTCCTTCATTGATACGACCAGTAATCAGGGCATTCAACGCTTCCTGTTCAGACAGACCAGCATCGTTATACACCTGAATAGCAGGACTTGAGGCTGTACCTGTAACACGCACACCGACTGTGCTGCCCTGTATCGATTTATTGGCATCAATATCCAGGGTTGGATTCGATAACGGGCCATTGAAACGTGCAATCGCACGGTTCAGATCCAGACTTTGTCCATAGGCTTCAATTTTCACCCGTTGTGATACCCCGATCGCCCCATTGGCACGCATCGCAGATTCCAGACCACGTTGCGTCAGATTGACACGACCTAAGAGTGGTATACGGCTGTCAAAGCCCTGGAAGATCACCTGATTTCCTAACGACACTGCAACATCTGCGCGAATATCCCATGGACGTGCCGCTTTCAGAATGGCGAGCTGGTCATCTCCTTCACGTACAACACGAACATCAGAAGACAAGCCCACGACAGGTTCAGAGGCTTCAGGCATGGAAATCAGTGCACGAGGAACATCGACCTTGCCACTCAAGCTTAATTTTTTATTGAACGGATACATATCCAAGGTCAGGTCAGGCGTAACCACTGCAGTAATCAGCGGTGCCTGACGAATCAACAGATTTTCGCCCTGAAGTTTGAGCTGTACGCGTGGATCACCTTTCCAGTCTACAGAGCCGGTTAATTTACCAGCGCCACGGCCACTGTTAAATGCACCATTAATAGTCGCGGTATTTTGGCGGACTGATGAATAGAGCTGCACATTGGTCAGATTGACTGGCAATGAAATCATGCTGATTGCCCCATCCTTAACCCGAATTTCACCTTCAAGTAATGGATCGGTTAAGGTTCCGCTAATTTTACCTGCATACGACAAGGTACCATCCAGATTACGCACATCCTGAATGAATGGCTTAAAGACCTTTAACTGAACCTGATTAAAGGCAATCTCGCCACGCATTGGTTTATTGTCACGATATGGATCAATAATCACATTGGCATAGCCTGTACCAATATCTGGTGTTTTCACATCCAGACGAATCTGTAGACCGGCGGCCACGCTTTTTGCGACCAGCCCCACTTCATCATAT
This sequence comes from Acinetobacter sp. NIOH-H-8, assembly GCF_046635365.1. Classification (NCBI taxonomy): domain Bacteria; kingdom Pseudomonadati; phylum Pseudomonadota; class Gammaproteobacteria; order Moraxellales; family Moraxellaceae; genus Acinetobacter; species Acinetobacter sp. NIOH-H-8. The sequence continues at coordinate 67,145 of NZ_JBHDVN010000014.1, read as the reverse complement.
TTTAAGGTCGAGCCTAAATATTCCGGATCATCAGAAGATAAGCCGATCACACCATTACGGGTTACCAGACGTGCATCAATCTTCGGTTTAGCACCTTGTGCCCAAGCTGCCTTGGCATAACCATTCACTTTACCGGTTAATGCTATGCCTTCTGGCAGGAAGGCACTAAAGTCAGCCAGATCCAGGTTACGGGTAATAAAAGAAGCACTGCCTCGGGTTTTATTGACTCGAATTGGCTGATCAAAGCAGAGCTGGCTTTGCTGGCTCATCCAGCAATGAGCGCCAACAAACAGATCCGACTGTGCAGTGTTATAAATCACAGCTGCATTTTGACGCTGCACCAGATGGGTACGCAGTGAGTCGAAATCACCGCGCTGGATCTGGCCTAACCAATTATTTTGTGCATTAAAACCACCTGCCAGCTGAACAAAAAATTTAGACAGCTTGTTTTCAGCCTGAACTTGCAGTACATGCGCGGCGCGCGTTCCAGCTAGTGAAACTTCACCACGTACAATCTGTCTATTGCCACTACGCAACTGATCCATGGTCGCAGTCAATAAGGTCGGTGTGGTTTGTGAAGTCGGCAACTGACCGCGTACCCGAATCTTGTCTACGCTAAATAGGTTCTTGAAGGCAAAATTATCCACTGCCAGATTCGCAGTTGCTTGCAAACGCGGTTGTGTCTGCATATTGATGTAGCCTTGTACCCGGCCTCTTAATCCCGGATAAAGCTCATATAATGCCGGCGCATTCACTTTAAGTTGCAAATTCTGCGCATTACCTGTGGCCTGTAGCTGGTTGCTGGCATAAGATAGGAACAGGTTATTGGCTTCAAACTGCTGCGGTACAAAACCACGCTGCTTGGAGTCAATCAATACAGCCAGATTACCCTTACCGCGTACCGGTTTATTATTCAACATACCGGCCAGATTTAAGCGTTGAATCTGGACACGCTTCACTGCATCTGACCAGACACCTTGGGTTTGCAGATTGCCAGACAATTCACCTTTAAGCTTGGCATTGAAATACTGAGGTTTAAAACGCACCAGAGAGGCATTTACATTCCAGCCAATACCATTTGCCAGATTCACCTGACCATTGGCATTAATTTTTCCAGCGACCCCATCATGACGCAGTTCCTTGATATTCAGCATATCAGGCGTACCCGACAAGCGTAGTTTTAACAATCCTTGACTGGCCTTGATCTGACTGGCACTTAATGCACCATCATAATTGACCGCATAACTTTTGAATCCGCCACCTGCTTTTTCATCATGGAACAACAAGGCAATATTACTATTACCTGTCAGATGAACGGTTTCATTTTGCGCAGCCAGTCGTCCGGTGAGATCTACACCGCTAAGATTAATAATCTGCTGATTCGGGCGTGCATAACCACGGGCTTTTATCCGACCATTCAAGCGGTCAATTGGTGAAGCAGCAGCCAGAGTCTGAGTATTCAGGTTCTGGGCATTTAATACTGCGGACCATTTGAGCTGACGTTTTTCTTCTGGCAGTTCAACCCGTGCATTACCTGTTAGACTGCCGGCCTGTCCATTTCCACTATATTTAAAACTTGGAACATTCAGAATATTATTTTTCAGGTTTAGTTGTGCCTGATACATTCCTGTCGGCAACAGCCCTTCTTCATGCTGAGCAACCTGAGTAGCGACATGGATATTCTGCTGGCCTTCGACCAGTACCAGATCAACATCGCCTGATTCACTTTTTAACCAGCCGATATAAGGCACAGCACGATCAATATTTTTCCAGGCCACATCCAGTAACATCGGTTGAGCTTTATTGTCTTTAACCGGCTTCTGATCCAGCTTGATATTCCAGGTTTCATAGCGGTCAAAATCCACCAGTCCTGTTAAATGCAGGCCATTTTCCAGATTACCGGTAGAGGCAATATTACCGTCCAGACTTGGTGGCAGAAAGTCTTGCACCACCTGTGGAATTCGCTGATGTTTTGGATCAATCCCATTCATGCGACCTGTCAGATCCCAATCCACCTGATCAGCCCAGCCTACAGTACCTGCCAGGCTTACCGAACCTTTCATCAGCTGACCATTTAGATCAGTAATATTGAGCTGATTGACCAGATCGGTGTACATCACTGCGGTATATTGCCCATCCGGGATATTTTCACCTTCAATATCAGTGCGAACATTCAGATCCAGGCGCTTGGTATTCCCATTAAACTCAGCCACACCATCTTTCGTAAACAGTTTCTGCTCTGTCAGGATTGGCCAGTGATATTGCTTGAACTGGAGTTCACCACGCATGGGTACATTAGGACGCATCGGGTGCAGAACTGCCCAGCCTGTCAGCAAATCTGGCGTGTTGGTCGCGACCCCGGCCTGAATGGTATCCAGTGTGCCTCTAGCACGTACTTGAATATCATGAATATTCAAGCTTTCTCTGAGTGAAGGCAGATTTAGAATACCGCGTGCATCTAGTGGATATTTACCTTCAAACTGCATTTTCCCAGTAGCTTCACGTACCGACAGATAGCCCATGTCCATGCGGGAATCTTCGAAATTCAGCTCGGTACCTGACCATAATGCTTCATTCAGTTCAATATTATAAAAATCAACTGCATTGGTCTGAGTCTTAATCACCAAGTGATCGAGAAGTAAATGATCAACCCGCAATACAAACGGTAAACGAATAGCATTGAACTTGAATGGCTCATCACTTGGCGGATTTTTATTAATAATCTGTAAATTCAGTACATCTGCTTCAGTCAGATGAATTTCTTTTTTGATAATCGCCCGCCAACCCAGCTTGACATCAGCACGGTCAATTTTGACATCGACCGGTTTCAGGGTAACCAGAACATTTTTCAGGATAATCCCGCGCCACAGGTTCCCACCTTCATATTCATAATGAATGATTTCCTGGCGCTGCATCACCTGATCGAGCAGGAATTTACTGCCTTTATCGGTAGAAAACAGGATCGCCAGTACAGACAGCAGAAAAATAAGAGAAAAAAGGACCGACAATAGAATACTTCTAAATATACGGCGCTTTTTCGGCACAACTTCAGGTTGTTGCTCTTGTTCTGGCTGTGGTTGGTTTTCGACCATGATCTACCCAAATAACTATTTTTTAATTAATAAATGTTTTATAACTGCGAGCCAATAAAGAAATGCAAACGAATCGGATAATTGTCATCCGACAGTCCGGTCGCCACATCTAAACGAATTGGGCCAATCGGTGAAGCCCAACGAATCCCCAGCCCCGCACCATATTCTGTCGGATTACTAAAATCCTCATTATAGGCATTTCCGGCATCCGCAAATACTGCAGCGCGCCAGCCCTCCCTGAACTGATAATTATACTCCAGTGAAGCCACACCCAAAGCCTGTCCGCCCACTTTAAAGCCTTCAATTTCCGGAGAAAGACTCTTATAGTCGAAACCACGGATACTTTGATCACCGCCACTAAAATAGCGCAGGTTATAAGGTACTTTGGCAAAATCTTCAGTAAAGATATAACCCAGATCCGCACGTCCAACAAACTGGTGATCGGCATTTTCACCCAGTGAATAGATAAAACGCCAGCCTGCATTCACAATCGCCATATCGGCATCAGACAATAGAGCTTCACTGCCCAATTCGACTTTATAGGTTTGCTTAAAGCCCTTGGTCGGGTTCACGCGGCGATCACTATCAGTACGGGAAACTTCATACCCCACCAGTAAAGACTGCTGTTCATCTTCAGTATTGAATCTGAATGCTTCCGGAATCTGGCTAAAATCAACCGAACCATCCTGCGTCAGACGATCCAGACGGTAACGTAGACCGTAGGTTTGTTGCCAATTAGCACGCGGATTTTTAATAATCCGGTCAGCACCAAGTACCGCGGATTCAATTAACAGGCCATCACCTTGGGCCACACCATCACGTTCTTCACGCTCATAACCACCCACGATACTGATATAGTCATTAAGTGGATGGTTGTATGGAATATTATAACGGCCATCAATTGACTGACGGATTTGTGACAATTCAAGGTTGGCATCAAATGAGTGACCACGCTTGTTTACGATCGCGCGGCGATATTGTCCACGTAAGCGTGTTCCGGTATCCGTACCATAACCCAGACCGACTTCGGCACTGTTAAGACGGTCTGCATTCAGTGTCACAATCACCGGAATTTTTTTCTCTTCACGAGCCTGAGCCTTTAAACGTTCTTCTTCGTCTTCTTTGGTCTGCTGCTGAACCCGCAAAGTTCTTAAGTTTGGATTTTCTGCATCACGACTACCGGCGAACTGATCTTCATCCACCACATCCTGTGTAACTTCCTGATCGGATACTGGTGCAGCTTTCTTGGCCACACCTATTTCATCTTCTGAAAACTTCTGTTCTTCTATCAGACTCTGAATATCCGGTGCCAGTTCCAGCTCTCGATCAATAGGATCAGGACGAATTGTATCCACCAGCGTATAGTTAAAATAACGTGAGTTCGTCAGGTTGTTGGCCAAGCTATTCACACGCCAGAAGGTGTAGTCAGCACCATCTTCCCAGGTGACCAGACTTTCCAGTACATCACGATTCAGTGGAAATTCTTTTTCAGGATCACTCATCCTGAACTCTACATTACCCAGTTTATAACGCTCACCTGTTTCAAAGCGCAGATTCACATCGGCTGTATTTTCGGGTTGAGCAATGCGCACATCATGCAAGCGCCAGTAAGCATCAAAATAACCATTGTCGCTGGCTGCGGTATTAATCCGCTCCTTGGTTTTTTCATAATCCCCATGGTTAAAGATATCACCTTCTTCCTGTTCCGGTAGAAGACTAATAACCTGGAACTGCGGCTGTTCACCACCTGGGCCACTAAACTCAATATTATGGGTATTGATAATGACCGGCTCATTCGGGGTTACATAAACTCTGACCCGGCTATCTGATAATTTTTCAAATCTGAACTGGGCATTGTAATAACCTACAGCTTGGGCAGCCTGATTGGACAGATTACGGAGTTGCGGTAATGCAGATGAAAAATCTTCAAAGGATTCCTGGGTAAAGCTAGAAAGTTTAGCTTTTACATTATTTCTAAGATTCGTATAACCTTCTGACTGGGCTTTACGATTCAATCCGCCATTGCTTTGCGCAGTGCCATTTCCATTCACAATGACCACATCTGCACTGATCCGAGGCAAACTGGCGGTCATAATCTGGCGAGGTGGACGGATTTTATAAAACAGTCGCTTGAAAATATTCGGACGTTTGTCATTTTCAGGCGTTGTTGGTGCAGGCAATTCGGATAAGGTCGCACCCGACTCATTTCTTTGCACGATGATCTGACTATCGGCCTGAATGGACTGCATAAGCTGATCAACATTCACAGGTGCCTGATTGATTTCAACCAGTTCCTGCTGACTCATATCATTGACTACTGTTTCAGTTTGCGCGGTCTGGCGATAGGCTTGCGCCTCGCGTTTCGCTTCTTCCGCAACCTGATAAATCTCATTGGCCATGCTCTGGTCAATCGTTTGCACCGGCAGGCTTTCTAAATCATCAAATTCAATTGGCTGAAATTCACCCAGAGACGTTCCCATAATCTGCTGTTCTTGCAGCATTTGCATACTATCTACAGCCGAAGTTTCAGGCTCTAAAGCTTCTTCAACTTTTTCTGTTGCTTCAGCTTCGGTCGTAGCTACCCCTTGTCGTACAGCTTCCTGGGATAACTCTTCGATCATTTCTGCCTGAGACAGTGCTACCGGAGTTTCGGTCTGCTCGGTTTGTGCCATGCCCTGATGCGATAACATCATGAAAAATATACTCATACATAGCCTGGCTCGGCCATGATATGGTACGAGAGACCCCATACTACGATTCAGCATCGTTTGTTTAAATTTTCTCTTTGCGGGCATAGCAAACTCTAAACGAATACATTCTTTAATTGATTATTTGACCGAAAAAGATAAGCTAAAGAACTTAAATTATTGGGTTTTGCCTTTACATGGACGAAAGTATCTTACATGATTTTTCTCAATGTTTACGTATATCTCACATTTCTTAATAAATCTTAATGTAGCACGTCTTATATGAACAACAATGAACATTTGTTAGCGAGCCGCCGCTTTTTACCCATGTTCCTGACCCAGTTTTTTGGTGCACTGAATGATAATGTTTTTAAACAGGCATTATTACTGGTGATTACCTATGGTTGGATTCAGCAACAATCAGCCAGTATTAGCACACTAAATAACCTTGCCGCACTATTGTTCATTTTGCCTTATTTTATTTTCTCTGCGACGGCAGGCCAGATTGCAGACAAATATGAACGTTCCCAGCTGATTCGCTATTTAAAGATTTTTGAAATTGTGATCATGATTCTGGGGACTGTTGGTTTCCTACTCGGTCATTTATGGATTCTATTGTTCGCCCTGTTTTTAATGGGCACTCAATCCACTTTTTTCGGCCCGATTAAATATGCCATTTTGCCTGAAGTATTAAAACCGGATGAATTGATGTCAGGTAACGCACTATTTCAGTCAGGCACTTCATTAGCGATTTTATTCGGTATGATTCTGGGTGGTGCAGTCATTGCTGCTTCTACAGGCAATCTGATCTGGATCAGCCTGACGGTGTTAAGTATTGCCGTGGTTGGCTATCTCTCCAGTCGTTATATTCTGAAGCAGAGTATTCCAGCACCCGAAATCAATATTGACTGGAACTTTTTCCGGACCAGCTTTCAGACCATTAAATATGCTAAAAGTTTACCGCTGGTTTTTTTAATTCTGCTGGGTAACTCCTGGTACTGGTTTTATGGTGCGACTTATTTGACCCAGATTCCACAGCTTACCTTACAAAACCTGCATGCTTCTGAAAATGTTGCCAGTCTGCTTTTAACCTTTTTCTCTGTCGGGATCGGTTTAGGTTCTTATCTATGCCGTAGATTAGGTGGTACTGAGGTCAATATTAAAATGGTTCCTATTGGCGCTATTGGTCTTGTAGTTTTTGCATTGTATCTGGCAGCAAGTCTTGCCTTTGTCCCGGAACGTACTGGTGCTCTACTTGGCTTGGCAGATGTATTCCAGCAAGGCTGGAGCTATTATCATGTGATGCTGGCGGTAACTTTACTGGGCATTAGTGGCGGTTTTTATATCGTGCCGCTGTATGCCATGATGCAAGCGCATTCTCCCCGCTCACATCGTGCACGTGTGGTTGCAGCAAATAACATCCTGAATGCCGTTTTCATGGTATCTTCTGCTATATTCTCAATTATTATTTTAAGCATTTTAGAGTTTGATCTTAAAATACTTTTCTGTATTACTGCAGTGTTGAGTGGCCTGTTTACTTTATGGCTGCTTTATAGATTGAAATCGATGATCAAAACTGCAAAAGCCCCTTTGGAGGATTAATTCATGCGTCAATATACAGGTGTCGATAAGCTTATTCATTCTTTTGACCAGGCATTACGCAGTCTTGTTCCAGGAACAACTTCCTCACAACGGGAAAATCCAGCAAAACCGGTTGAAACCCAGCTTACCGTGAGTGATGCCCGTCATGTGGCTGGTTTAATGCGTGTGAATCATAGTGGTGAGGTTTGTGCCCAAGCGCTTTATCATGGACAGGCATTAACAGCGAAATTACCAAATGTACGTCGGGAAATGGAACAGGCAGCAATTGAGGAACAGGATCATCTGGCCTGGTGTGAAGACCGCTTACAAGAACTGGATAGCCATACCAGTTTACTCAATCCGGTCTGGTACGGCCTTTCCTTTGGTATGGGTGCAATTGCCGGCATTGCAGGTGACAAATACAGTCTGGGCTTTGTTGCAGAAACTGAACGCCAAGTGAGTATGCATTTACAGCATCATATTAATCAACTGCCCGCACAAGATGAACGCTCACGTCGCATTCTGGAACAGATGAATGAAGATGAACTGCATCACCGTGATACAGCTTTGGCTGCAGGCGGTGTAGATTTACCCCTTCCAGTCAAGATTGCCATGACCGGTATTTCCAAGTTAATGACTAAAACCAGTTATTATATTTAAGTATCAAATGAAGCCCTCTTTTTTGAGGGCTTTTTTTATTCTCATGAATTCTTAAACAAGATGACTCATTGATTTTTTTGAGTGCAGATCAATCAATTTAACCATCTATCCAACAGAATATCGGTTCACATTTTAATCAAACTCTATTCTTTTATTCAGCTGTTATAATCGAACCGGTTTCATCTCGTATTTATTAAAATTCTAGAACGATTGAGACAGGTATAACTATTAAATAGCTATGACCTATTTATCAAAAAAATAATGCTTTAAAGGTGACGTATGGAAACAGGTATTATTCTTGGCATTCTATTCGCAATTATTGTGTTGTTAGTTATTTTTTATAAAAAGAAAAAGTAAATAACAGTTTTTTGGCAAATACAGATCCCCTACTTAGATAAAACTGAAAAATTCATTAGATTAATTTCAGATACAGATTAAATTTTGACTTGTGGATATTGAAGACGGCGATCATATTCAAATGCAGGATGAGACCAGATGTCATGCATCGGGATTTTTACGTCTAGTGCAAGCGGTAATTTTTTGGGATTAAATTCCATCTGGCTTAAATCATTTCCCCATGCAATCAGGTCGACATCCAGGCTGATCTGATGCGATGGTCGAACCCGCCCTGAATCCGTTTCCATTTGCTTTAATAAATCTGTCATATCTTGAACAGAAACTTCACTGTATAGGAGGCAGGCCGCATTCCAGTAATCTGCTCCGATACTATCCCGACATGGAATGAGGTAAATTGGAGAAAACCGGACTTCCCCCAACTCACTGATCCGTTGCTGGGCAGCCTGAAAATGTTGCTGTGGATGACAATTACTCGCCAGTGCTAGGGCGAATATCGTTGCGGTGGCGTTCAAGACGTATCCCTACAGAATTGGCTTGCGCGATAATGGCAGGCTTACGGATCGTAATCATAATCGATTCTACACTTTCAAAGGTAGCAAAAAGCGCGTCTAGTACCAGTTTTGCTGCATGTTCGATCAATTTTGGCTGAGCTTCCTGAATCACCCGCGCTGAAATCTCGCAGATTTCGGCATAATTCAAAGTATCTTCCAGTTCATCTGACTGTGCCGCTTGTTCTAAGTTGGTACGAATGTTTAGATCCAGCATTAAAGGCTGAATGATTTGACGCTCCCAATTAAAGCAGCCGACTACTGTATCGACCTTTAAGCCTTCAATAATAATTGCGTCCATTTTAAAACTCGGAATTTAATATTTACCAATAATCTCCCTAAATCCCTCTTTAATACAGAGGAACTTTCATCACTTCTATTTATTTTGTAATGAAAGCCTTCCTTTCTTAAAGGGAGGCCGGGAGGGATTAAATTAGTGCTTTAACAGCAAATTTGGGTCCATAGTCTGAACCATCTGCAAACGCTGATCTGCATAGATATCTGTATACGGCGCCAGAATTCTCATGAAACGGTCGAAATACAGCATTTGCTTGAACAATAAAGCAAAGTCACGTGGGAAACGAATGCCATGACGTTCACCGACTGCTACCATATCCATCATGATATCGTTGAGATCTGCAGGGCTTGAAGTTAATAGATCCTGAGGATCAGCTAACATCACACCACTAAATAAACGTTCAAGATCAGCCGCAAGCACTTTGGTATCAATCTCAACTGCAGTCATACCCATTTTCAGCATATTCTCTGCCATCAGGGTATAATTGGTATGCTGCAAGGCATCCATAAAGGCCATACACGCTGTCCAGACTTCTGGTTTAAGCTGGCCGACAATACCAAAATCAATAAAGCCCACACGACCATCTTCAAGCAGCATCAGATTACCCGCGTGTAAATCAGCATGGAAACTGTTACACATCATCAGGCTGCCAAACCAGGTGTTCATTGCAGTGATGAGAACCTGTGACGGGTCTTTAGCGACCTTTTTCACCACTTCAAAATCAGTCAGTGGCACGCCATATAAACGTTGCATGGTCAGCACACGACGTGTTGAATATTGATGATAAACCTTAGGAGCAGTTGCTGCTTTATTATTGGTGATATTCAGATAATTGACGAAATCATCCAGATTTTGTGCTTCTTCAATAAAATCAACTTCACGCACCATCCGGGTTTTGATTTCTTCGACAATATCTGCCAATGACGCAAATTTCACTTTCGGTACTGCTTTTTCCAACAGTTTGGTCGCCCAATGCAATACATTTAAGTCGGTATATAGAATTGTTTCCACACCCGGCTTTTGTACTTTAATGACCACATCTTCACCAGAAACCAGCTTGGCTGCATGTACCTGTGCGATGGAGGCAGAAGCCAGTGGTGCTTCCTCAATTGAGGCAAAGATTTCATCCAGATTGCGACCAGAAAACTCTGATGCCAGTACTTCCTGGATATAGCTGAATGGCAACGTCGGTGTTTGATCCAGACAGCCCTGAAACTCTTCCACATATTCACGCGGAAACAGCGATGGCGTACTGGCAATAAACTGACCGAGTTTGATATAGGTTGAGCCTAAAGACTCAAACGTTTCACGCATGAGTTTGGCATTACTTGGCTTTTCAGTAGCATATTTAATGCCGGCCTTCGCCGCAACTACTGCGGTTTCACCCATACGGGCAACCGAACGTATTCCATCTAACCAGATATTTTTTTTCATAATGTCTTAGGAAAAATTAATTACATGCAGTGTAGCAAAAAAATTAAATTTTGCAGGCCTATCTTGCCTGACAGACCGGGCAATCTGTATCTTTTTCGAAACTTAAAATGCGCTGTTTGAAACTCAGACCATCCCAGACTAGAAGTTTCTGTCTAAGTGGCATTTTACCCAAGCCTAAATAAAGCAATGCATGATGAGCTTGCAAACTCGCCATCACATTTGGCGTAGTCGCCAAGACGCCTGAGTCTGCACAACGCAAACTGGTATCAGCCTGATGTTCAGGTGGAAACAGGCAGGCATAGCAAGCTGAATCCCCTTCCATCATGAACAGTTGCCCTTGCAAACCAATCGCAGAAGCACTGATTAAAGGCACATTCAGTTTTACACAGCTTTGATTGATCAGATAACGTGTCTCGAACTGATCACATCCATCCAGCACCAGATCTTGATGTTCAATGATACTTTCTGCATTTTCAGTTGTTAAAGCCTGATTAATATATTCAACCTGAACATTCGGATTAATCTGAGCCAGCCTTTTCGCGAGTATTTCTGCCTTATAAAAGCCTAAATCATTTGGCGTAAATGCCAGTTGTCGTTGTAGATTACTCATCTCAATGGTATCAGGATCAATCAGAGTAATTTTGCCTACACCCGCTCGTGCCAGAAGTTCTGCCAAGGCACAACCAATCCCGCCACACCCCACGATACAGATATTAGAAAATTTCAGCTTTTCCTGTGCTTCAATATCCCAACCATCCAGAAGAATCTGGCGACTATATAAGTGCAATTCAGCATCGGTGAGTTCAAACTCGGGGGATATGGCATCCATAGTCGATATAGACAACGTCGTTCCTTGTTTCGAAGATTTTTAAGAAGCATGTGCCACAAAAAGTGCATTTACCGAAATTTCAATATGCGGATAAATCTCGAGCAAATTAACTTCTCTGCGCATAAACAGCAAATCAATAAATGTCTTGGCAATACTAGCGCCAAATAGCATATCAGTTAAATGCTCCGTATCAAGCTGATAGTGTCTTGATAAATATGTAATGGTCATATTATTAATGTAGTTAACTGATTTATATGCCACTTAATTTATTTACGTATTACATCTTCCTGCGAACCTCGTTCTTCTATTTTTTTATCACCCTGTAACTGTCTTCCGCTTGTTTAGCACTTCTGTAGCTGCTGCCTGCAATTCAGTAGGAAAATGTATCAGTTCAGTGAGACCCTCTGTATCCATTATCAAATATGATTAAGCTGCTTAAGGAATAGCAATTATCCTCGCTTTCAATAAATAGTATGGAGCATATAGATGAACGAACAAAATCAGCATAATAATCGTGAAAAATTATGGGAACTAATCAAAGATGTGCGTTACACCATGATCAGCCATGTAACCGAAAGTCAGGAAATTCATTCTCAGCCGATGACCATGCTCAATTCTGAGCAAATGAATGAAGATCAGAATTTGTATTTCATAATGCGTGACACCAATGATCTGGTGAAAGCTGCCACTACTGGTCGCACTCAGATTGGCCTGTCTTTCGCTAAACCTTCTGATGGTATTTATGTATCAATCAGCGCAAATGCACAGATCAGTACTGATCGTATTTTGATTGAAAAATTATGGAATCCATGGGCAGAAAACTGGTTTGAAGGTAAAGATGATCCTAGCGTACGTATACTGATTGCTGAAGCTGAAAGTGCAGAATACTGGAATGTCACCGATAATAAAGTAACTCAGCTATTTAAGGCACTAAAAGGTGGCGTAACTGGCGAAGCTGGGGAACCGGATGCTGAGCACAAAAAAGTTGATCTATAAGTAAATAAGACTTCCACCTTCAATTTAGCCTCTTAATAAGAGGCTAAATTTTTGATTTATTTTATTTAAAAGATGAATAGTATTACATTGTAATGACAATTATTTTCTCTGATTAATTCGAACATAAACAAATTAATCGTATAAAAAAGGCCGCAATTGCGACCTTTTCAATATATTTAAATGAATATATTAACTGACCTGTTTAATGCCTTGAATCTTGGCAATTTCCTGTTGTTTAAGCAGATTACGCTGAATTTTACCGCTAGAAGTTTTAGGTAAATCACTCACAAACTCAATCTCTTTCGGATAGGCATGTTTAGATAAACGGGAACGCACATAGTTTTGCAATTTCAGCATCAGTTCTTCACTAGCGGCATATTGTGATTTAAGCACTACAAAGGCTTTCACAATTTCGGTACGTTCCGGATCTGGCTTTCCAACCACAGCGGACTCGAGCACCTCTTCACACTCCAGCAAGGTACTCTCTACATCAAAAGGTCCAACTCGATAACCCGAAGTCGTAATGACATCATCCGCACGACCAATGAAATCTATTCCACCATGTTCATTCAGTTTTACGGTATCTCCTGTTAAATAGTACTGTCCCACAAAGGCTTTCCGATTATTACCGCCATAGCCTTCAAACCACATCAAAGGTGAGGCTGAGTAGTCCATGGCCAAAGTACCAATACCACCTTTTTCGACTTCCTGATGCTCTTCATTTAAAACTGCAAAACGATGTCCTGGAATGGCAAAGCCAGCAGAACCGATTTTCTTGTGATGCTCCAGCGCATGATGATTGGCAATCACCATCCCAAGTTCAGTCTGTCCATACTGATCGTAGATATTCACGTCCATTTCATGATTAAACCACTGAATGACTTCAGGCGTTAATGGCTCACCTGCACTACTGACCACACGTAAACACGAGCTAATCTCAGCATCAAATTTCTCCTTAAAGCCAAAGAACATCCGGAATGCAGTTGGAGAACCAGTCAGGTTATTTACCCGATATTTTTTAATGACTTCAACAGCATTGTCTACGCTAAAGGCACGTTCATCCATAATGATGCTATGCCCCAAACTTAATGGACCTGCAATTCCATAATACAGACCATAAGCCCAACCCGGATCTGCCAGATTCCAGAAAGTATCTTCGTCGCGTAAATCTACGGCGTGCAGCATATAGCCTTTAAATGCCAGTAAAGCTTTAAGTGGTACAGGCACTGATTTTGCAAGTCCCGTTGTACCCGAAGTAAACATCATCAGGAAAATGTCACTAAAACGACCCTGAACCGGTTCAAACTCAGTTGGATATTTCTTGAGTTCTGTCCAGAAATCTGCATCCTGACTGGTACTTTCAGGCGTTTGATGGACGGTTAAAATATGTGGAATATCCAGATCATTCAGTTTCGCACGCTGTTCCTGATTGGTAATAATGAGTCGGGTATGTGCGGTATTAATACGATGCTCGATTGCCTTGCTTTCAAAAGCGGTAAATAAAGGCTGATAAATCGCACCAATACGCCAGGTGGCTAGAATGGTAATTAATAATTCTGGGGTTCGTGGGAGCAGTCCGGCAATACAGTCTCCTGCTTGTAAACCCAGTGAGGTCATATAATGAGCCAATTGTCCTGAAGCCTCAGCCAATTGTTCAAAAGTCCAATATTGGGTCTTGCCATTTTTACCTTCCCAGATTAACGCGATCCGGTTTTGTCCCAGAAAACGTCCACAGCATTCTGTATAGGCATTGAGTGAATCTGGCGTTCCTGCCAGATGTTGTTGAACCATAGTGTCAAAATCAAATTCACGATACGCTTGTTCTAGTGTCTTCATCACGACAACCTCTATTCCGTTTATAAACAGACTTTATGTCTGTGTCCGTTGTATTTGTTGTTCTGTCTACCGTCTGCGAATTCCATTGCAATGCCGGTTTTATATAACATGCCCTATTGCTAGGACATGTTAGGTGTCACTCTACTGAGTCACTTTTCGCTTTATCAATAATTGACCATGTTTTATAGACCATCACAATTTCCATCTCCCTCAAATGAGCTGCAGGATTTGAACAGTCGGCTATTTCATGACTTTTAAACTTTGCTCACTTCCCGAGCAATGACCAGACGCTGAATATCTGATGCACCTTCATAAATCTGGCTCACTCTGACATCACGGTAAATACGTTCAACCGGGAAATCTGAGACATAGCCATAACCGCCATGAATCTGAATCGCATCCGAGCAGACTCGCTCTGCTATAGTCGAAGCAAACAGTTTAGCCATGGACGCTTCTTTTAAGCATGGTAATCCTGCATCTTTAAGCGTTGCTGCATGTAAGACGAGTTGTCTTGCTGCCTCAATCTGGGTGGCCATATCTGCGAGACGGAATGCTACTGCCTGATGCTGCACCAGCTCTACACCAAAAGATTTACGTTCATTGGCATATTCAACAGCAGCATCCAGTGCAGCTCGTGCCATACCTACAGATTGTGCTGCGATCCCGATCCGGCCAGATTCCAGATTAGACAAGGCAATCTTGTAGCCTTCACCTTCTTTTCCGAGCAGGTTCTCAGCCGGAATCCGGCATTGATCAAAAATAATGGTCGCGGTATCGGAACAATGCTGCCCCATTTTTTCTTCCAGATTCGAGACGATATATCCTGGACTATCGGTAGGTACCAAGAAACATGAGATTCCTTTCTTGCCCGCAGATTTATCTGTCACTGCAAATACCAGTGCAATCTGGGCATGCTTACCGGTAGTAATAAACTGCTTGGTGCCATTTAATACCCATTCATCGCCATCACGTTCTGCCTTACATTCTAGTGCGCTGGCATCGGAACCAGCTTGAGGTTCCGTCAGGCAGAAACACCCCAACCATTCACCAGTTGCCAGTTTGGTCAGGTATTTCTGCTTTTGTTTCTCGGTACCATAACGCTGGGTAATCCCGCAAGGTAATGAATTCTGCACACTGACAATGGTCGATATGGCTCCATCTCCAGCAGCGATTTCCTCAAGGGCCAGTACCAGCGACACATAGTCCAGACCTGCTCCACCCCATTGTTCAGACACGGTCATACCGAGTGCACCGAGTGCACCGAGTTCTTTCAATTCTTGTGCTGGAAATTGAGCCGTTTTATCCCTTAAACCAGCGGTGGGTTTCAGTTTTTGCTGCGAATAGTTTCGCATCATCTCCTGAATCATTTTCTGTTCGTCATTTAAAAGCACTGCGTATATCCCTTACTTATCTTTTAATTTTCCATATAGAGTGAATAAACCTATCTACTCTGACTTTTGTATTTTGCTTCGTTGGCTCGAACTTATTTTGGAGCCATACGGATGGCGCCATCCAGACGAATCACTTCACCGTTCAGATAGCTATTTTCGAAGATATGACCTACTAACTGGGCAAACTCCTGAGGTTTGGCCAGACGTGGTGGAAATGGAACCATCTGCCCCAGAGCATCCTGTACATTTTGCGGCATGCCTTTCAGCATTGGGGTTTCCATAATGCCGGGTGCAATGGTCATGACACGAATCGCTTCACGTGCCAGCTCACGCGCGAGTGGCAGCGTCATCGCAACGACTGCACCTTTAGACGCAGAATAAGCTGTCTGACCAATCTGACCATCAAAGGCTGCAACTGAAGCCGTATTCACGATTACACCGCGCTCCTCTTCATCGGTTTGCAGCTCATACTTCGCGATTAAAGCCGCTGCAAAACGAAGCATATTGAATGTGCCACTTACATTGATATTCAACACTTTCTGGAACATCGCCAGTTCATGGATTCCATTGCGGCCCAGTACCTTGGCAGAAGGTGCAATACCAGCACAGTTCACCAAGCCATTGAGTTGGCCATACTGATTTTCAACATGATTAAAGAAAGCTTCAACCGCCTGCTCATCCGTTACATCCAATTGTACAAATTCAGCCTGCTCACCCAGTTGCTGTTGTAAGGCATTGCCCTGCTCCTGGTTCATATCCACCAGAATCACTTTTGCATCCTGTTCCACCAGATGAGTCGCTGTGGCTGCACCCAGACCTGATGCACCACCAGTTACCACAATCACTTTTCCCTGAATTTTCATGTTAATGTCCTGTTCCTATTTTTATGACAAGCTACGACTTAATAGGCAGAGTAAACAGAGATTTTATTCTGTACAATTTCCAAATGTTGCATCTTCACTGATGGATTTGGACAATAAAGAAGGGATATCTGACTGGCTATGCATTTACCAGCCTTGGAATATAGTAAGGGAACCATTTCGATTGATCTGGTTCATGAAGCACTGCTGAATGCCAAAGCACAGCATTATGATATTGCTGCGATTCTAACTAAGGCTGCCATTCCCTTAGAGATTCTGCACTCTGCTAAAGCACGGGTGTCAGTAGCGCAATATGCCGCGCTATGGACTGCACTTGCAGACAGCATGAATGACGAATTTTTTGGCATGGACAGCCATCCAATGCGCCGTGGCAGTTTCAAACTCTTGTCAAAAATGCTGTTACAGACCGATACGCTGGAAAAAGCTCTGCAGCAAATCCTGCAATTTTTTAATCTGATTCTGGATGATCTGCACAGCACACTGATGGTCGAAGAAAACTTTGCCTATATCGTGATCTATGACCAGAACCAGACCAAGCGCATGTTTAGTTATGCAACCTATCTAATGCTGATTCATACCCTGCTATGCTGGTTAAGCGGACAGCGGGTTTTACTTAATCAGATTCAACTGAAATGTGCCGCACCACTCGATGATTTTGATTATAAAGTCCGTTTTTGTGAGCAGATTGAATATCAGGCCAGTGAAAACTATATCCAGTTTGATGCAGCCTATTTGCAGCTCCCAGTAAAACAGGATCAAACCTCCTGGTATCAGTTTATTCAACAGACTCCGCATAACCTACTAGTTCGCTTTAAAAATCCTTATGCGCTAAGTGCACAGATCCGCAAACAGCTTTTAAAAGTACCTCCGGCTGAATGGCTTGAACTGAATGAGCTTGCTTTGAAAATGAATATGTCTGAAGCCACCATGCAACGGCGTCTTAAAAATGAAGGTGTGACTTATCAACAGCTCAAAAATGAAATTCGTCGTGATACAGCCATTGAACTATTAACCCGTACGGATCAAAGTTTGCAGGACATCAGTGATCAGCTTAACTTCCAGGAAGTCAGTGCTTTTCATCGTGCCTTTAAAAAATGGACAGGGGTTAGTCCAGGTGCCTATAGACAAAATATTACTAGATAATTTATATTTAATAAGACTTAAAAACGATTAAAATTTAGCATATAAATTTAAATTTATATTTTCTCAACAGTTATATTTTTCAAGGCTTACAGCCCAAAAATAGAGGACTGAACGGTCATCCATAATGCTTTGCATTCCCTATTAATATAGTTTATTTTTCAATCAATTTTTAGTGCTTCACTTTTGGCTGTACTCCCTTTCCCTCTTTCCTTGTTGAAGGTATTTTCCATGTTAAAGATGACTGATGTTCTTGGACAAAATCTTGTTCAAAACTTCGCCCAGGCTTTAGTTTCTTCGACCGATCTTAATGCAGAGCAATTGAATCAAGGCATCTTGAATGCGTCTGATTCTGCCCTCAAAGATGCTATTGTGCACTTCTTTAACCAGATTGATGCCACTGAAGCTGCGAAATCGCTTGAAATTCCGGCTGAGCGCATCGTTGCATTACAACAAGGTATTGCACTGAAAGATGAACAATATCTTGCTGATACAACCAAAGTCGTGGCCCTTTGCCTGGCAATGGAAACTGGTAGTCTAGATCAAGTCGAAGTTTATGACTGTCTGCAAGACTACCCAATGTAAGCTATCCAGATTGATAAAATAGTGACTCAAAAAGCGATGCTAATGCATCGCTTTTTTTATGGCACTCGTTATTTATAAAATCTCCTACTGCAAAGATGAGTAATTAGAAAAACAGCTTATCAATTTACGCCATACCATTTTTAAAATTTTATCTAAGCAAAACCTTTCTATTCTTTATTTAATAAATTTAAATAAAAACAAATACCTATATTTAAATATATTAATTATTTCATTTTTTGATTTGATTATCTTTTTTTCTTTTTTGTGTGCTTATCAATTTACCGGTATGAATGTCAAAAATTTAATTCAAGATTGAGATATTCATGAAAAAAACATTAAGAACTTCGAGTCTGACTTTACTCGGCCTATCTATTTCTCTCTTTACCGGCTTGGCTAACGCAGCAATTCCATCTGAATTAAAATTGGACTATGCCTATTATGCACCAACCAGTCTGGTGGTCAAAGAACAGAAACTGCTAGAAAAAGCTTTACCAAAAACCAAGATTAAATGGGTATTTAGCCAAGGCAGTAACCGTTCACTCGAATATCTAAATAGCGGTAGCACAGATTTTGCTTCTACTGCAGGTTTAGCAGCAGTGCTTAGCCGCGCCAATGGTAGCCCGATTAAAACAGTTTATATCCAGAGCCAGCCTGAATGGACAGCACTGGTCGTCAATAAAGATTCGAATATCAAATCACTGAAAGATTTGAAAGGTAAAAAGATTGCTGCCACTAAAGGTACAGATCCTTTTTTATTTACCTTACAAGCCTTAGATACGATTGGTTTGGGCAAACGCGATGTAGAGCTCGTTCATTTACAGCATCCGGATGGTAAGACTGCGTTGGAGCGTAAACAGGTCGATGCCTGGGCAGGCCTTGATCCTTTAATGGCATCTGCGCAGGCGCAGTCAGGTGCCAAATTGCTATATCGCAATGTCAGCTTTAACTCTTATAGCGTACTGAGCGTAAAAGACCAGTTTGCCAAATCCAGTCCGGAAGCGATTGAAGCGGTGATTAAAGCTTATGAACAGGCACGTAAATGGGCGAAAGCCAATCCCGACAAATTGGCTGAATTGCTAGCACGTGAAGCCAAGCTCCCGATTGAAGTCGCTAAGCTTCAACTCAGCCGTACCAATCTGGATCAAAATATTCCAACCACCAAACATACCGGGGCATTACAAAAAGCCGGTCGTATCCTGACTGAAGAAGAACTGGTTCGTAAAGGAACCAATGTTAATCAGGTCGTGACTCAATTATTTGATGCCCGTTATGCAAAAAAGGTTGTAACTAAGTAATGGCTATACCGAAAAGCATCTCGGAACAGTTAAGCGTGGAAGAACAGCCAAAATCCGCTGTGCTACCACGCAGCATTTCGCTGATCAAAGCCCTCACCCTGCCTGTTATTTTTATCGTACTGGTTGAAATACTGGTCCGTAATGGCGTGATCGAACCTTATCTGTTGCCTGCACCGAGTAGCCTATTTCAGTCCTTTACTGAACTGGCTGAGGGCGATTTATGGCAACACATTTGGACCAGTAGCTGGCGGGTGTTTCTTGGCTTTGGAATTGGTAGTGGATTAGGACTGATCTTTGCAATCCTAGTGGGGTTAAACAGACATACAGAAGATTTTCTGGAACCAACGTTTTCTGCAATTAAATCTATTCCAAGTCTAGCCTGGATTCCTCTACTCCTGCTTTGGTTAGGGATTGATGAATCTTCTAAAATCACCTTGATTGCGATTGGTGCCTTCTTCCCGACCTATACCAATACTGTGGCTGCGATTCAGGGGGTGGATCGTAAGCTGATTGAAGTCGCAAAAGTCTATCGCCTGAAATACTGGCAACAGGTTCAGCAGATTGTATTGCCCGCTGCCTCACCGGGAATATTGACTGGCTTAAGGAATAGCCTGAGTTTGTCCTGGATGTTTATGATTGCGGCTGAATTGATTGCAACCACTCAAGGGATTGGCTATTTGCTTAGTGATGGCCGTGAGACTTCACGTCCCGATATTGTGATTATTGCCATTATCCTGTTGGCAGTCCTAGGCAAAATTACGGACAGTCTTATGAAGCTGTTTGAAACCCGCTTACTGCGCTGGCGAGATGTGATTAGAAATTCATAATTTATTTAATAAAAGAATTAGAAAAGCGACCTATCCAGGTCGCTTTTTTATTAAATCAAGCTTTAAAAATTAATGCGGCCACTGACCTAAAGTTACTCGATCATTTCCGCCATAGTCTTTCACTGTACGGACCTGTTTATAACCAGCTTGAGTAAACAGATGACGAACCGCATCGCCCTGATCATAGCCGTGCTCAAGCACAACCCAGCCATTTACGGTCAGATGTTTTTTGGCTTGCTGAATAATCATCTCAATATCAGCCAAGCCATTTTTGTCTGAAACCAGCGCACGTTCCGGCTCAGTCGCCAGATCTGGCATATGCTCATCGTGTGCATCAATATACGGTGGATTAGATACAATCGCATCAAAGAACTGCCGACCAAATGGTTTTAGCCAGGAACCAAGCACAAACTGCACCTGATCCAAATCATGCTGTTCCGCATTGTATTTGGCAACTTTCAGTGTGGGTTCATAAATATCCGAAGCGGTCACAGACCAGTTCGGGCGTTCAGACGCCAGTGACAAGGCAATGGCACCGGTACCAGTCCCCAAGTCAACAATTCGCGCATCTTCCGGCAAGTCTAATTTCAGGACTGTTTCGACCAGCACTTCGGTATCCGGGCGTGGCACTAAAGTATCTTTGGTGACTTTAAGATCCAGTGTCCAGAATGGTTGTGAGCCTGTGATATAGGCCAATGGCTCACCGGCAGCAATCCTCGCCAGACCTTCGACATAGGCCTGTTCCTGTTCAGGTGTTAACTGCTGGTCTTTTTTCATTACCAGATCAAAAGCATCGATCTTGGTAATGTGTTCCAACAGCCAGGCATTTTCCTGACGTTCATAACTTTCAGGTTCACCACGTAAAGCCAGTGCTTCTTGAATGTTCATTAGCCACCATTCTGCTGTGCAAGCATGGCCAACTGATCAGCCTGATATTCACGATGCAGACTGTCTAATAGCTCAGTCAGATCACCTTCCATCACAGCATCCAGCTTATATAAAGTCAGGTTAATACGGTGATCGGTCATACGACCTTGTGGATAGTTATAGGTACGAATACGTTCTGAACGATCACCTGAACCCACCAGGTCACGGCGCATTTCAGAAGTCGCTGCATCTGCTGCGGCACGTTTGGCATTTTCCAGACGTGAAACCAACAAAGCCATCGCTTTGGCTTTGTTTTTATGCTGTGAACGTTCATCCTGACATTCCACCACTGTACCGGTTGGAATGTGAGTAATACGCACCGCAGAGTCAGTTTTGTTAATATGCTGACCACCGGCACCTGATGCGCGGTAAGTGTCGATACGCAAGTCAGCCGGATTAATATCGACTGAAGTATCCACATCCACTTCTGGAAGAATTGCTACCGTACACGCTGAAGTATGTACACGACCTTGAGATTCTGTTGCAGGCACACGTTGTACACGATGCGCACCACTTTCAAATTTCAGGCGACCATAAACGCCTTCACCATTCACCAGGCAGATGACTTCTTTATAGCCACCGTGCTCACCTTCATTTTCAGACAGGATTTCAATACGCCAGCCTTGAGATTCCGCATACTTGCTATACATACGGAACAAATCACCCGAGAAGATCGCCGCTTCATCACCGCCGGTTCCGGCACGGATTTCCAAATAAGCAGAGTTGGCATCATTTGGATCTTTTGGAATCATCAGGATATTCAAATCAGCTTCAAGCTGTTCGATCAGGGCTTTATTTTCCTTAATCTCTTCCTGCGCCATTTCTTTAAAGTCAGGATCAGACAGCATGGCTTGCGCAGTTTCAATATCTTCTTCAGCCTGTTTGTACTTGGTCCAAACGCTGGTAATCTCGGTTAAATCATTATGCTCACGTGATAACTGGCGAAAACGCTTGTTGTCCGAAATCACTTCAACATCTGCCAATAACGCAGTCAGTTCTTCATGACGGTCAGAGAGTTGGTCTAATCGTAAACGTAACGATTCTTTCATTTTCTAAAAAATCTCAAACATAAGGCTGTGACTAAACAGTGATTTAGCACAGCGAAATCAAAAAATTGCGCCTAGTTTAACGATTCTCTGGGTTAATGAACATCATTATTCAGTAAGTCAGTGCTTAGATGCAGCGATGTCACCGCTATTTGTTAACAAATATAAATAAAATCTTCAGTTTTGGATTTTTTCTGCTCAATTCGATCCTTATTTATTTCTCATTTTACAAATTGGCAAATAAACACATTAAATATGGAGGTAGATCTTCACATTCTTTTGGGCATGATTTGTTACATTTTCTGCGTCGAAACACACTAACATATGAAAGTCCTATCAGGGACACGGAGTTACAACATGAAACTCAATGCAATTTTACTGAGCGCTGCAATGGCTGCAGGCTCAATGATGACAGTGAGTGCGCATGCAGACAGTACTGCACGTGTGGCAGCAGCAAGTGCTCTAGGTAGCGTTGCTGGTACTGCACTGGGCAAAAACATGGGGGGCAACACTGGCGCAACAATTGGTGCCGCGTTAGGTGGTGCAGGTGGTGCTGCTGTTGCAAGTAACAAGAAAAACCGTACCTCATCTGCAATTGGTGGTGCTTTAGGTGGTGGTGCTGGTTATACCGTAGGTAAAAACATGGGCGGTTCTAATGGCGGCTATATCGGTTCAGCACTCGGTGCTGCGGGTGGTGCAGCCTTAGGTAATAAAATTTCTAAAGATAAAGCAGCCGATCGTGCCAAAGCGAATCGTGCTAAACACTGGAAAAAACGTCACCGTTAATTTCTTGCCCTTAGGCTCTTTAAATTCGACGCTACATTTAACATTAAAAGCACCTGTTTGGGTGCTTTTTTTATTATATGTTCAACACATCCAAATTCATGTAATACATAAAATTATCAGAACTAGATCATGAATAAATTAAGGAGATAAAAATCACAATTCGCCAACACTGCCTCCATGCTATTTGACGGTTGCTAGATTAAATTTATCTCATCAACAAATACAGCTAGATATATAAAAGGTGTACTCATGAATTACAAATCTCTAATGATCGCTGTCGTAGCAACCTCAGCCATGGGTATGACAGCCGCCAATGCCGGAAATACAACGAATACGGCTTTAGCTTCTGCTTTGGGTGGTGTCGTTGGTGCCGCAGTGGGCAATAAAATGGGTGGTACAACTGGTGCAACAATCGGTTCTGCGATTGGCGGTGGTGCTGGTGCCGCAGTAGCAGCGAATAAACGTGACCGTAATGGTGCGATTATCGGCGGTGCTTTAGGTGGTGGTGCTGGTTATGCCGTAGGTAAAAACATGGCGGGTTCTAGTGGCGGCTTAATTGGTGCTGCATTAGGTTCTGCTGGTGGTTCTGCCCTTGGTAAAAAAGTCAGCGAAGACCGTCGTTATGATGACCGTTATGACCGTCGCTATAGTTCAAAAAACTATCGTACTAGCAACTACCGTTATAACCACCGTCGCTAAGATTTCCTCTAATCACTTTTCCTCCTTGAATAAGCATCTTCGGATGCTTATTTTTTTGCCTGTTATTTTGGTTTACATATATATCGATTTTTTTCGATATACAAATACAATGCAAAGTCGTATGCTCTTAGTCATGTTTATTCAAGAGTAATATTATGCGTACGCTTACCGATACCCAGTTCTCTATTCTCGAACTGGTTCCAGTTCGTGACGATAAGACCATTCAATTCTCCCTGCAACATGCGTTGGAACTGGCCCAGACCGCAGAACGTCTAGGTTATAGCCGGATGTGGCTGGCCGAGCATCATAATATGGATGGTATTGCCAGCTCAGCGACTGCCGTTCTCTTAGGCTATTTACTGGCAAATACCAATAGCATCAAACTTGGCTCTGGCGGCATTATGTTGCCAAACCATGCACCCTTGGTAGTAGCAGAACAGTTCGGTACATTAGCGACTTTATATCCAGATCGTATTGAGCTGGGTCTAGGCCGTGCTCCGGGTACCGATCAAATGACCATGCGTGCTTTACGTCGTGGCCGTCAGGAAACTGAAGATCAGTTCCCGCAGGATGTTTTAGAAATTCTGCAATACTTTAAAGATCCGATTCCAGGCCAACGCATTGTGGCAACTCCAGGCCAAAGCACACACGTACCTGTGTGGTTATTAGGTTCGAGCCTGTTTAGCGCACAACTGGCAGCAAAACTTGGTCTACCCTATTCTTTTGCATCTCACTTTGCTCCGCGTATGCTTGGTCAAGCGATTCAATTGTATCGGGACAATTTCGAACCGTCTGAATATCTGGATCGTCCTTATGTTTCTATGGGCGTACCGACTTGTGTCGCAGATACAGATGAAGAAGCTGAATATCTGGCAACAAGTGCTTACCAGCGTGTCCTTGCCCTGATTCGCGGTCAAAGCCTGAAATTGAAAGCGCCGATTGATTCTATGGAAGGACTCTGGTCACCACCTGAAAAAATGTCTGTCGACAATTTCTTTGCCATGGCGCAAGTGGGTTCCAAAGAAACTGTTAAAGCCGGTTTGGAAGCACTCATAGCAAAATATGATGTAGATGAGTTTATCTTCACCTGTGACATCTATGACACAGAGAAACGTCTGCATAATTTTGAATTGCTGATGCAGATCAAAAACGGGCAATAATGCTGTCTTGCTTTGCCTAATTTATTCTGATCTATATACCCACTCTTAGGAATGGGTATATTTTTTAAAACTTTGTTTGAAAATTTTAAGTCTCCAAATAGATAAATCCATGTCTAAGATGGATCTCCTGCGCTTTAATACATCTATGTCTCATTAAAAATACAATAGAAAAAAGAATGACTGTCTAAGTTAAATTTTGAACTTTACCGCTCTAGGGCTTTTGTTAATATCTATAACAAAGCAAATAAGACCAATTATTAAATAATTTCAAGGAAAAACAATGTCTACCAAGCAGGATGCACACACGGGTATATTTGAGAATCGTCCCGAAAATTTCCAGCATTTTACTGGCATTAAAATGCCCTCTTCCCAGCTCGCTGAACTTGACTGTGCTGGAAAAGATATTGCGATTATTGGTACGGATCAATTTACCGTAAGTCAGCTCAACAAGATTAGCCAGCAAGCTCGCTCAGTAAAAGTTTTTCAGATTAATCCGCAATTTGTATTGCCAGGGACTGAACGGGGTTTGCACCGATTATTAAATCACCCATTGATCATTAAAAATCGACACCTATTTAATAACCGGATTAAAAGTATTTTGTCATTACGTTATCTGGAAAATCAGGTACAGAATTTATGGCTCAGACGCCAGCTCATGCCAAATCTTGCAGCCGCATCCAAAGTTTATCTTAAATCAGATCACTATTATGCTGCTCTGCAACGTGAAAATTGCCAGCTGATTACCTGGCCTATTGCAAAAATTTCCGAAAATAGTATTCATTGTATTAATGGAGATGAATATCAGGTTGAGCTAATTGTGCATACTTTTCAATCAGCAAGTTAATCTGTTTTTAGCACATAAGATTAAAAATTCGGAGTGTATTTGGAAAAATTTAGCTCTGCAAAATTGAATTTTTGATTTCATTGAATAGCAAAAAAGTTTAAAAAACAATCACTACATTTTTTATTAAAATATTGAATATTTCAACAACTTATAATATTCATATTTTATTTCTATGAAAGCAGTATTTTTATTAATTTTTATCTATAAATCAGAGCCAAACCTCCGTCTGGCTCTGAATTCTTTTTAGCCAATTCGACGTTTTAGTCCTGTCATCTGTAAGACACGCGTTGAGATTTCTTCAATCGACATTTCCGAAACATTCAGGTACTTGATCCCTTCCGAAATATAGATGCCTTCAATTGCACGCAGTTCCATCTGACACTGGCTAAAGCTGGCATAACGGCTGTTGGCCTTACGTTCTGTACGAATTGCAACCAGACGTTCTGCATCAATCATCAAGCCAAAAAGCTTGTTTTTATGCGGTCTTAGCACTGCTGGCAGGCGGTTATCGTCCAGATCTTCTTCAGTTAGCGGATAGTTCGCTACACGAATTCCAAATTGCAGAGACAAATAAATTGAGGTTGGAGTCTTACCGGAACGCGATACGCCAATCAGGATCAGATCAGCCTTATCATAGTGACGCGTACGCGCACCATCATCATTGTCGAGCGCAAAATGTACGGCATCAATACGTGCCTTATAAGACTCAGAATCGGTCACCGCATGGGTCTGACCGACTAAAGTCGTAGGTTCAGTACCAAGCTCTTCTGATAATTTACTGATAAGCCCTTCAAAAACATCAAGATTTACTGCATTTGCAGTATTAATGATGTCACGCACATAGGGATCCACCAACGTATCGAAAACCAAAGGTTTTTGACCGTCTTTTTGGGCACGTTCATTGATCTCTGTGACCACATTCATGGCCGCTTCTTCAGAGCTAATATAAGGG
Organism: Acinetobacter sp. NIOH-H-8; assembly: GCF_046635365.1. Taxonomy (NCBI): domain Bacteria; kingdom Pseudomonadati; phylum Pseudomonadota; class Gammaproteobacteria; order Moraxellales; family Moraxellaceae; genus Acinetobacter; species Acinetobacter sp. NIOH-H-8. The sequence continues at coordinate 40,294 of NZ_JBHDVN010000014.1, read as the reverse complement.
ATAATATGAATGTCAAAATCCACATGCGGAAACTGCGCTAACAGTGAGTGGCCAAGGGTTTCAGCAGTAATGGCAGTACCATCGGAAATAAAAAACACACTCCGCTGAATTTGTTTACCTTCTGACATTAAAATTCTCCTCAAACATTTGTCTTAGTACTATATAATCTTTATAGTAAACCGATCTTACATGACTGTCGCTTAGTAAAATCAAAAACCTAGAAGATTTGCTATACTCTCATGCCAAGATAGTGATTAATACTGCAAAAGTGGAGTAACAACTTTGGAAGCGCGCGTAATTGGTCTAGAAAAATTAGGGAAGCACGATGTTGAGCTTGTAGGTGGGAAAAACTCATCTCTGGGCGAAATGATCAGCCACTTATCTAATGCTGGTGTATCAGTACCAGGTGGCTTCGCAACAACAGCTGCTGCTTATCGTGAATTTCTCGAGCAAAGTGGCCTAAACGCTAAAATCAATGCAGAGCTTGCTGCACTTAACGTTGATGATGTCAATGCACTTGCTGAAACTGGTGCAAAGATTCGTCAATGGATTGTGGAAACTCCACTTACTGCTGAACTGGAAAAGGAAATTCGTGCAGCTTTTGTAGAACTTTCAAACGGCAACCCTGACATCGCGGTTGCCGTTCGTTCATCTGCGACTGCAGAAGACTTACCTGATGCTTCTTTCGCAGGTCAGCAAGAAACCTTCCTGAACATTCGTGGTATCGATAACGTTCTGATCGCGATCAAAGAAGTGTTTGCATCTTTGTACAACGACCGCGCGATTTCTTACCGTGTTCACCAAAACTTTGCGCATGACGTGGTTGCCCTTTCTGCTGGCGTACAACGTATGGTTCGCTCAGAAACTGGTGCTGCTGGTGTAATGTTCACTCTAGATACTGAATCAGGCTTCCGTGATGCAGTATTCATTACAGCTTCTTATGGCTTGGGTGAAATGGTAGTTCAGGGTGCAGTAAACCCGGATGAATTCTATATTTCAAAACCGCTGCTAAACGCAGGCAAACACGCTGTACTGCGCCGTAACTTAGGTTCTAAACACCAGAAAATGATTTATGGTGAAGAAGCCGCTGCGGGTAAATCAGTTGTTGTAGTTGATGTAGAAAAAGCAGATCGTCAACAATTTGCATTGAACGATCATGAACTGCAAGAATTGGCTAAGCAAGCACTGATCATTGAAAACCACTACGGTTCTCCAATGGACATCGAGTGGGCGAAAGACGGTGATGACGGCAAAATCTACATCGTTCAGGCGCGTCCTGAAACTGTGAAGAGCCGTGAAAATGTCGGCACGATGGAACGCTACCTGTTAAAACAACGTGGTACTGTAATCTGTGAAGGCCGTTCAATCGGTCAACGTATCGGTTCTGGTAAAGTCCGCATCGTAACTTCAATTAAAGAAATGGACAAAGTACAAGACGGTGATGTACTTGTATCTGATATGACTGACCCGGATTGGGAACCAGTAATGAAACGTGCTGCTGCGATTGTAACTAACCGTGGTGGTCGTACTTGTCACGCTGCAATCATTGCACGTGAGCTTGGTGTTCCAGCTATCGTAGGTTGTGGTAATGCAACCGAAGTCCTGGTTGACGGTCAGGAAGTAACTGTATCTTGTGCTGAAGGTGATACTGGTTTCATCTACGAAGGTGCATTGGATTTCGAAATCCAAACCAACTCTATCGAATCTATGCCAAAACTTCCGTTCAAAATCATGATGAACGTAGGTAACCCGGATCGTGCATTTGACTTCGCGCAAATTCCGAACGAAGGTATTGGTCTTGCTCGTCTAGAGTTCATCATCAACCGTATGATCGGTGTGCATCCTAAAGCCCTATTGAACATCGATAGTCTGCCACGTGAAACTCGTGCTGCTGTACTTGCCCGTACTGCAGGTTATGCATCTCCAATCGAATTCTATGTAGAAAAACTGGTTGAAGGTATCTCTACTCTTGCTGCTGCGTTCGCTAACAAACCAGTGATCGTACGTATGTCTGACTTCAAGTCAAACGAATACGCTAACCTGATCGGCGGTAAACTGTACGAACCTGAAGAAGAAAACCCAATGTTGGGCTTCCGTGGTGCAAGCCGTTATGTATCTGACAACTTCCGTGACTGCTTCGAACTTGAATGCCGTGCACTGAAAAAAGTTCGTGACGAAATGGGCCTGACTAATGTTCAAATCATGATCCCGTTCGTACGTACTGTTGCTGAAGCTAAACGTGTTATTGAGCTATTAGGTCAAAACGGTCTGAAACGTGGTGAAAATGGTCTTAAAGTGATCATGATGTGTGAATTGCCAACTAACGCTTTGTTAGCTGAACAGTTCCTTGAACACTTCGATGGTTTCTCTATCGGTTCAAACGACTTGACTCAATTAACACTTGGTCTGGACCGTGACTCTGGTATTGTTTCTCACTTGTTTGATGAACGTGATCCAGCAGTAAAAGCGCTTCTTTCTATGGCCATCCATGCTTGCCGTAAAGCAGGCAAATATGTAGGTATCTGTGGCCAAGGTCCTTCTGACCACCCAGATCTTGCACAATGGCTGATGGAACAAGGTATTGAATCTGTATCTCTTAACCCAGACTCAGTATTGGATACCTGGTTCTTCCTGTCTGAAGAGAAAGCTCAAAAGGCTTAATTCACTCTATAAGAAAAGACCCTTTCATAGGGTCTTTTCTTATGTTCTCAATATTACCTAGATACTGTCTTAATCACATTTATAGTTAAGCGGTTAATCATATGTTTTTTGATTTAGCTGAAATCAAATTATTTATATAAGCATAAGCTTCTTAGTGTAATGACAAACAAATACCAACAAACACCATGATAAAAAATTGCATAATTAAATTTAAGTGAATTTTCACATCTTGATAGCAAAATCATCAATCCTTGCTACACTGTCTCAATTATGGAGGAATTTGGTGATGAACATTCTTGAAAATCCTAAACTTATCCATATATTACACTTATATTCTTTTATTTGTTTTCAGCCTGAAAATACTTAAACTCCTAGTTCAATTTTTGTCTAAATTTATATTTTTGAGATTCAGTTTATATGCAGATTTACTTGGCACGAAATAATCAACAAGCTGGCCCATATACGCTCGAGCAATTAAATCAGATGCTTGCCAACCAACAAGTACTTCTGACTGATTTGGCTTGGCATCAAGGTATGACCGAATGGAAAGCTTTAGGTGAACTCACCCAAGGGAAACTGATCTATCAGCCTGAAGGCTATGTAGCACCAGAAACGCCAGCGACACCAGTCTATCAGGCTCCACAGAACACAAATGAGTCAAGTACAGACCATCTTCGTGCCCGCAGTTCTCAAAATGTTGCAGCAAAAAAAGAACTGGCGAGTATTCCAAGCCGTATTTTAGCCAAGATTGTGGATCTGCTTTTATGGCTGCCTGCGACGTTTATTTTGACCGCATTTTTTACTCCTGAACAGGAAACCCAGTTTGCACAACTGAACCAGGAGTTTATGAATGTGATGTTAAGTAGTGACGCTGACCCTGCTCTGGCACAGCAACTACAAACTCAGATGTTTGACATGTTTTCACAGCAGGCCTGGATTGCGACTGCAATTTACCTGGTGATCATGCTCGCTATCCAGGCTTTTCTGATTGCCAAATCGGGTCAAAGTTTCGGTAAAAAACTGACTAAAATTAAGATCGTAGATGCCGAGACTGGTGAAAAAACCAGCTTGATGCGCGCCTTCACTATTCGCAGTGTATTCTTTATTTTCCTGAATATTATCTTCATGCCACTCAGCACAATCATTGACTGGGCGTTCGGTTTAGGGCAAAAACGTCAAACTGTGCACGATAAACTGGCAAAAACCCAAGTCGTTAAACAATAATTAGTTCTGCCATAAAATGGGATGTTTTGGCATCCCATTTTCCTACATAACTTTGAAATTACAATAAAATTCCTATAAATACTCTTGAAACCCGACCGACAAAATCGGTTTTTATTACAGTCATTTAAAGCACCTTTATATATAGCTTAGTTTGGCAATATCAGGCATAATGCCCTACAACGTAGCGGTGTATTATGATTAGAAGGGTGTTTTGTAAAAAAACGGCCTCTTTTATCATGCGACACTTTAATCGCTATCCCATATTAAATTAGGGAATGGGACTCTTCACCGAGGTTGTAAAATGAGACAAACGATTTTAGCTGTATTGTCTTTATCAACGATGGCTGCACTTTTAACAGGGTGTGGTGGTGATCTAGTACTTCTGAACTCTAAGGGTCCAGTTGCTGAAGGCCAAAGTAGCCTGATGATGACTGCGATTTACTTAATGCTATTGGTGGTAATTCCATCAATTATCATGGCATTATGGTTCGGTTGGAAATATCGCGCATCGAATAAAGACGCAGACTATAAACCTACATGGGCACACTCTACTGCGATTGAAATTGTAGTTTGGGGTATCCCTGTCATTATTATTGGTATTTTAGCTTGGTTAACTTGGTGGGGTTCCCACAAGTACGACCCATACCGCCCACTTGAGGCAGATAAAGCACCATTAACAGTTCAGGTTATTGCTGAACAGTTCAAATGGATCTTCATCTACCCAGAACAAAACATTGCGACTGTAAACGAAATTCGCTTCCCAGAGAAAACTCCGGTAAGTCTTCGTTTGACTTCTAACTTCACGATGAACTCATTCTTCATCCCTGCGTTAAGTGGTCAGATCTATGCAATGGCGGGTATGCAAACTCACCTGAACTTAATGGCAGACGAAACTAGCCCAGCTGAAGGCTACCGCGGTTTCTCTTCTAACTATTCAGGCTATGGCTTCTCACAAATGCGCTTCCGTGCACATGCTGTGACTGATGCTCAGTTTGCTGAATGGGTAGCTGCAGTTAAAGCAGGTAACGGTACTTCAGTAAATCCAGAAGCAGTTCAAAAAACTGTTTTAGACCAAGCTGAATTTGCAAGCTTGCGTGACGGTAACCGTGGTAAACACCAAATCGAAGCGATTATTGCAAAAGCTACGACTCCTGAAGAGAAGGCTGCTGCTGAAGCAATGAAGCCTTACCCAACTAAGCCACATCCAGTGACTTACTACTCTTCTGTTGAGCAAGGTTTGTTTGAATCTGTGATCAATAACTACATGAGTAACTATCACGGTGCTGATCACTCAGCGTCTTCTGTTGCTCACCAGGAAGCAGCTGCTTCTGAAGCACATGTAGATGTTGAACATGCGACTGCTTCTCAAGGAGAATAATTCATGAGCTTCTTAGGTAAGTTAGGTCCAGATGCAATTCCGTACGATCCAATCGTACTGGTAACTGTTGCAATGATGATCTTAGGTGGTATCGCAGTTGTTGCAGGTATTACCTACTTCAAAAAATGGGGCTACCTGTGGAACGAATGGTTCACATCTGTAGACCATAAAAAAATTGGTATCATGTATATCTTTGTATCAGTGATCATGCTGGTACGTGGTTTCGCCGATGCGATCATGATGCGTCTTCAGCAGTTCCTTGCAAAAGGTGGCGGCGAAGGCTACTTGCACCCAGAACACTATGACCAGATCTTCACCGCACACGGTGTGATCATGATCTTCTTCGTGGCAATGGGTCTTGTTGTTGGTTTAATGAACATCTCTGTACCGCTTCAAATCGGTGCACGTGACGTTGCATTCCCATTATTGAACTCTCTAAGTTTCTGGCTGTTCGCTGGTGCTGCGGGTCTGATGATGGCTTCACTTGCGATTGGTGAATTCGCTGCGACTGGTTGGATGGCTTATCCTCCACTATCAGGCATTGAATACTCTCCTGGCGTCGGTGTGGATTACTACATCTGGGCACTGCAGATTTCAGGTCTGGGTACGCTATTAACGGGTGTTAACTTCTTCGTTACCATCATCAAAATGCGTGCGCCTGGCATGAAACTGATGGAAATGCCAATCTTTACCTGGACATCTTTATGTACAGCAGTATTGATTATCGCAGCATTCCCAGTGTTGACTGCTACTATTGCAATGCTGTCTCTTGACCGTTACTTCGGCTTCCACTTCTTCACAAACGAGCTAGGCGGTAGCCCAATGCTTTATGTGAACTTGATTTGGACTTGGGGTCACCCAGAAGTATACATTCTGGTATTGCCAGCATTTGGTATTTACTCTGAAGTTGTATCGACTTTCGCTCGTAAAGCATTGTTCGGTTACAAATCAATGGTATATGCAACAGTTGCAATTACAGTATTGTCATTCGTTGTATGGGTTCACCACTTCTTTACCATGGGTGCAGGTGCCAACGTTAACGCGTTCTTCGGTATCATGACCATGATTATTGCGATTCCTACTGGTGTGAAAATCTTCTCTTGGTTGTTCACCATGTATAAGGGTCGTATCGTTTACACTACCCCAATGCTATGGACACTTGGCTTCCTTGTGACTTTCGGTATCGGTGGTTTAACAGGTGTATTGATGGCAGTTCCACCAGCGGACTTCCTGGTACACAACTCTTTATTCCTGATCGCTCACTTCCATAACGTAATTATTGGTGGTGTAGTATTCGCGATGTTCGCGGGTATCATCTTCTACTGGCCGAAAATGTTCGGTTGGAGACTGAATGAGACTTGGGGTAAAGCAGCATTCTGGTTCTGGTTCTTTGGTTTCTACTTTGCATTCATGCCACTTTATATCCTTGGTTTCATGGGTATGACTCGTCGTCTGAATACATTTGATAACCCAGACTGGGATCCGTATGTAAACATCGCAATGTTCGGTGCTGTTCTAGTTGCACTTGGTATTGTATGTTTCATCATGCAAATCGTTGTTGGTTTCCTACAACGCGATCAACGTCTAGATTTGACTGGCGATCCATGGGATGGTCGTACGCTTGAATGGGCTACATCTTCTCCTGCTCCGTTCTATAACTTTGCTCATCTTCCAAAGATCAATGGTATTGATACTTTCTGGATCGAGAAAGAAAACGGTGTTGCTTATGCAAAACCTACGAAGTACGAAGATATCCATATGCCGACTAACCGTGCTGCTGGTTTCATTATCGCAATGTTCATCACTGTTATGGGCTTCGCGTTAATCTGGCACATCTGGTGGTTAGTAGCGGTTACTTTCGTAGCAGCTATCATCAGCTTCATCGTGTCTTCTTTCACCAAGAAAGTGGATTACTATGTTCCTGCTGCTGAAGTTGAGCGTATTGAAGGTGAACGTTATGCGATCCTTGAAAAACACTTGAAGAAGGACTAAGACCATGGCTGAAGTACTTCATCACGATAACCACGGACACGATGAGCATCATCATCACGATGATACCGACATCACTGTCTTTGGTTTCTGGACTTACTTGATGAGTGACCTTATCCTTTTCGGTACACTCTTCATTGCATTCGCTGTTTTAAGTAGCCACGTTCCATTAGGCACTCCAAGCGCGCGTGATCTGTTTGGTGATTCATTAGGTTTCGTTTTAACTGAAACGTTTGCCCTTTTGATCTCTTCCGTAACTTTTGGTTTTGCCGTTCTAGCTGCCTACAAGAAAAACGTTGGTCAGGTTCTTACCTGGTTAGCGATCACTTGGTTATTTGGTGCTGCCTTCATCGGTATGGAACTTTATGAGTTCAATCATTTAGTTCATGCTGGTCATGGCCCTAGCACTTCTGCGTTCCTGTCTTCGTTCTTTACGTTGGTAGGTACGCACGGTATCCACGTGACTTCAGGTTTGGTATGGATGATCGTGTTAATGATTCAAATCAAGAAATATGGTTTGACTCTACCTAACACTCGTCGTCTTGCGTGCCTAAGCTTGTTCTGGCACTTCCTTGACATCGTATGGATCTGTGTATTCAGTGTAGTTTACTTGATGGGAGTTCTATAATGAGTCATGATCATAACGCTGCTGGCGAATCACACGGTAACATGAAGCAATATACTGTTGGCTTCATCCTGTCTGTTGTCCTTACTGTAATTCCATTCGGTATGGTCATGGCAGGTGGTTTTAGCCGCGGTATCTTGATTACTGCTATTGCAATTACTGCAGTCGCTCAGATTCTTGTGCAATTAATTTACTTCTTGCACATGAACTCTTCTTCAGAGCAACGCTGGAACGTAATTGCATTTGTGTATACCATCTTAACCATCGCTATTCTTTTAGTGGGTTCTGTATGGATCATGAACTACCTGCACTACAACATGATGATCTAAACTGGTTGTCATGCTGAAAAAGTATTTATTCCTGACTAAGCCAGGAATTCTCTTCGGTAACTTTGTTACCACTTTGGGTGGCTACTTCGTAGCCACTCAAGGTTCTGTAGATTTCCTTCTCCTGCTTCTTACTCTTATTGGTACTACTCTCGTAGTGGCATCAGGATGCGTGGTCAATAACGTTATTGATCAGGACATCGACCAAAAAATGCAGCGCACGCAAAATCGCGCACTTGTCAAAAAAACTATTTCTGTACCTGTTGCTCTCACCTTTGCTTTTGTACTAGGTGTGATCGGTTTTGGCATTTTATGGTTCTGGGTAAATGCATACGCTTTCCTATTCGCAGTTATTGGTTTTGTCGTATACGTTGGTTTTTACAGCTTATGGACAAAACGAACAACTATTCACCAAACACTGGTAGGCAGTATTTCTGGTGCAGCACCGCCTGTGATCGGTTATACCGCAGTTGCAAGCCAGTTTGACCTGGGTGCCCTTTTAATTTTTCTAGGGTATGCACTCTGGCAAATGCCCCATTCATGGGGAATTGCAGTCTATCGTTTTGAAGATTACAAAAATGCAGGCATTCCAATTCTGCCTGTCGCCCGTTCAATTCGACGTACCAAGATCGAATCTTTGATCTACGTGATATTGTTCGGAATTACCATGAATGCTTTATTTGTTTATGGTTATGCAAACTGGATCTATCTGGTGGTATTAAATCTGATGACGCTTTACTGGATCTATCTCAGTATTCAGGGCTTTAAAGCTGAAGATAATCAGGCATGGGCAAAACAGTATTTCATGTTCTCGGTCAAACTAATTACCGTGATCAGTATTATTTTCAGTTTTACTTCTACCGCCCCGCAGAATCCAATCATATTTTTTTAAGAAGATAGAGTTTTACTCTATCTTTTTTATTTCTTCTACTAAATACATAATCCCTTCCGAGCTTACTTAAAGTAACTTTGTTTCCTTTAGAAACTTAACTCTTGTAAATTTTTTATTTGTTTCCATACGTGCTCAAACATTCATCATCTGGCAAGATTTGCTTGTATTTCAGCCCCAAAACCACTAAACTTCACGCTTCGCATATTATGCGACACAACCAAGGTTGTGACTCCTTGCTTCAATTTCACTTAAATTGGGGCTGTTTAAACCGTAAGGAGCTGACAATGCGTCACTACGAAATCGTACTATTGGTACATCCAGACCAAAGCGATCAAGTTGTGGGTATGGTAGAACGTTACCTGACTCACATCAAAGAAGCTGAAGGTCAAATCCACCGTCTTGAAGACTGGGGCCGTCGTCAATTGGCTTACCCAATCAACAAGATCCACAAAGCTCACTACATTCTGATGAATGTTGAGTGTGGTCAAACTACTCTTGATGAGCTAGAAGAATTGTTCCGTTATAACGATGCAATCATTCGTAGCCTTATCATCCGTCGTGAAAACGCTATCACTGAAGAGTCACTATTGGCTAAGAGTGCTGAAGAAAAACGTGCGCGTAAAGCTCAACGTGAAGAAGCACAACAAGCTCAAGACTCTGCTGAAGCATAAGGAGAACCTAACATGGCACGTTTTTACCGTCGTCGCAAGTTCTGCCGCTTTACAGCTGAGAACGTTACGTACATCGACTACAAAGATATCGACACTTTAAAACAGTACATCACTGAAAACGGCAAGATTGTTCCTAGCCGTATTACAGGTACTAAAGCTCGTTACCAACGTCAGCTAGCACTTGCTATCAAACAAGCTCGCTACTTGTCTTTGATCCCTTACACTGACAATCATAAGTGAGGTTGAGCTGTGGATATTATCTTATTACAACGCATTAAAAACCTTGGTAAACTTGGTGATAAAGTTTCAGTTAAAGCTGGTTACGGCCGTAACTACTTGATCCCTCAAGGTAAAGCAGTTGCAGCTACTGAAGCTAACACTGCTGCTTTTGAAGCTCGTCGTGCTGAACTTGAGAAACAAGAAGCTGAAGTATTAGCTGCTGCTCAAGCACGTGCTGACCAATTGAACGAAGTAAACATCGTAATCACTGCGAAAGCTGGTGATGAAGGTAAACTGTTCGGTTCAATCGGTACTCGTGACATCGCTGACGCGTTGACAAATGCTGGTCTTACAGTTGACCGTGCTGAAGTTCGTCTTCCAAATGGTGCACTTCGCAACACTGGTGAATTCAACATCGCAATCCAATTGCACCATGATGTTGCTGCAGAAGTTCTGGTTACTATCGTAGCTGAGTAATTTCTCACCGAAAAAAGGGCATGCTTTGGCATGCTCTTTTTTTATCTCTAAAAAATATAATCTGCTCAACAGTAGAAAATTCAATTTATTCTTCGCGTTCACAAAAAATTGCACTTCGCATTTTGGATCAGACCGCGTATCATTTCATCTCGTAGTGAATAAACCCTATTCATCTCCGACAATATTTAACCATTGTATTTAAAATCAGGGATTTATATGTCACAGGCGAATGCCAGCAAAAAGGCACCTACCGCTAAACCAGAAATTGTTGCTGATACCCAACTTAAGGAGTTCCGTACTCCCCCGCACAATTTAGCGATTGAACAGGCTGTACTTGCTGCCCTTATGACTGTGGCTGAATCTTTTGAACAAGTCGGCGATGTGCTGACTGAAAATGATTTTTATGCGACCCGGCATAAATATATCTTCCGTGCCATTGAACAGCTTTCTAAGGAAAATTCGCCTTATGATGCAGTACTGGTTCATGACTGGCTGATCAAGCAGAACTTACTCGATGCTGTCGGTGGTGAAGAATATTTAATGCAGCTAATGGCTGACTCGCCTTCAAGTTTCTACAACCTGGAAACCTATGCCGGCAAAATTAAAGAGTTCTCTACTTTACGTAGCATGATCAAGGTCAGCTCTGAAATTTTACAGAATGCCTATGACACTAAAGGTCGCCCGGTCAGTGAAATTCTGGATTTGGCTGAAACTAATATTTTTTCGATTGCCGAACAACATAATAACAATGCCAAGGCTCAAGGCCCGAAAGCAATTAATACCGTGGTAGCTGACGTATTCGACAAGTTAAATGAACTGTCTCAATTAGAAGGTTCAATTACCGGTCTGACCACCGGTTTCGTGGAACTGGACAATAAAACTTCCGGTATGCAGGCCGGTGATTTGATTATTGTCGCAGCCCGTCCTTCTATGGGTAAAACCACCTTTGCCATGAATTTGGTCGAAAGTGTGCTGTTTAACAACAACCTCCCTGCGCTGGTCTATTCGATGGAAATGCCAGCGGATTCGATTGCGATGCGTTTGATTTCATCTTTCGGCCGAGTGCATCAAGGGCATTTACGTGCCGGTAAAATGGACAGTGATGAATGGTCTAAGGTAACCAGTACCATTGTACATTTACAGGAAAAGCATCTTTATATCGATGACTCCTCTGCACTACCACCGACTGAGGTTCGTGCGCGTGCGCGTCGTATTGCTAAAATGCATGGTGGTAAACTCGGTTGTATCATGGTCGATTATCTTCAGTTGATGAAAGTGCCGGGTATGGGTGATAACCGTGTAGGCGAGATCTCGGAGATTTCTCGCAGCTTAAAAGCCTTGGCTAAAGAAATGCAATGTCCTGTGATTGCCTTATCACAGTTGAACCGTTCTCTGGAGAACCGTCCAAATAAACGCCCGGTAATGTCTGACCTTCGTGAATCTGGTGCGATCGAGCAGGATGCCGATTTGATCATGTTTATTTACCGTGACGAGGTTTATAACAAGGAATCCAAAGAAGCTGGTACTGCCGAGATTATTATTGGAAAACAGCGTAATGGTCCAATTGGTACAGTTCGTCTGGCATTTGAAGGTCAATATACCCGTTTCAGTAACCTCTCTCCTGAGTTCTATGCCCAGTATGATGATGAAGAGTAAGTATTCAAGTTTGATCTGAGTGTAGAAAAGAGGCCGAAATGGTCTCTTTTTTATTTAGAATGCTTGCTGTGCATGAAATTATATAAATGAGCATGTCCATTTATAGTAGATAGGTCTACAATATTCACAATTTTGAAATGACCGCTTTTGTTTTCACAATCCTGTTATTTCTCTCCCTCTTTTGTGTGTTCCACACGATATTATTTTTGTCATCCCGCAGGAGTATCTAGGGTGCGCCAAGCTACAGTTTATATTGACAGTGAAGCACTGCAATATAATTTAAACCGTGTCAAACAACTTGCCCCAACCGCTAAAATCGTCAGCATGGTCAAAGCCAATGCTTACGGACATGGAATTAAAGACTGCTTAGCAGCCTTAAAAGATAGTGATGCCTTTGGTGTCGCCTGTCTGGAAGAAGCCCTGGAAATTCGTGAACTCGGCTACCAGCAACCCATTACCCTAATCGAAGGCATTTTCTCTGCAGATGAAATGCAGGTTGTGATCGATCAGAATATTGAAGTCATTGTGCATCATCAGCCACAACTGGACTGGTTACTGGCAAATAAAGAAGCCTATATTGCGAAAGGCCTAAAAGTTTGGGTAAAACTCAACAGCGGTATGAACCGTCTTGGTTTTAAAATTGATGTGATTAAAGATGTGATCAATCAATTAAAAGCAGAAGGTTTTACCTGCGTGCTGGCGATGCACTTTGCCAATGCTGATGCGGAACATCCTCTCAATGAACAGCAAATCCAGCAGTTCTTGGAAGTGAAGAATGACTGCGCACCTTTAATGGGTTCTTGCTGTAACACAGCTGCGATCTATAAATATCCAGAATTGCATTTTGACTTTGTTCGTCCGGGCATCATGCTCTACGGCGCGACTCCATTTGCAGACAAGACTGTACATGATCTAGATCTAAAACCAGTCATGACTTTTACCGCTGAAGTGATTGCATTGAATAATATCAAACCTGGTGAACATGTCGGTTATGGTTCAACTTTTACTGCTGACAAAGACATGACCTTGGCCATTGTTTCTATCGGTTATGGTGACGGTTATCCACGTGCTTTCCCAAAACAGAACCATGTAGCGATTAATGGTCAGCAAACCCGTGTGATTGGCCGTGTGGCAATGGACATGATTGCCATTGATGCAACTGGTCTCAATCTGGAATTGGGTACTGAAGTTGAACTATGGGGCAAATCCCGTCTGGTCGATGATGTGGCTGAAGCGAATGGCACCATTGGTTATGAATTACTTTGCCGTATGTCTGCCCGCCCGGTACGCAAACTAGTTTAAAGAAAAACTAGCCAAAAATAAAAAAGCCCAATATAAATTGGGCTTTTTATACGGTCAGTATTCAAGCTGATTTTTGCTCTTCATTTTCGATTAATGACAGTTCAAGTAATAAAGCATCTACTTGTTCCTGGTTAAAATCATTAGGCGTAAAAACTTCAAATCCCATCTCTTGGCAGAATTGTTGAATGGAACTACGTTTAGAAATGTATTTCATTGACCAGTCGCCGAAAGTACGCTGCTCAATCTCTTTGGTTTCAAATAGTTTAATATTTTTATGGCGTGGATCTTTAGACAGTCTCTCTGTCAGTAAAGCTTTTAAAACCAGACATTCACCTTCCAGGCACTGGAAAAAATGTCCATCAGCAAAATAAAGCCCCCCTGTTATTTGATTAGGATGATTAAAATCACGTGCTTCTTTAAGGATATCCGTTAAATCTTGAAGTAAGTCGGATTTGGACGAGGTACTTTCACTGGCGTAACAAAATTGGTACATGCGGCTAACCTCTATTCTTATCTATGCAATATCGTATAGAAGTTAGCACTGTACACTAAGCAGTCAATTTTTACTAATTCTTATAAAAAAAACTTATTTTCATTTCTATAAATATTATAAGAAATAATCATTCGATGGTGTGGGTAATTCCGCCAGGCCTTTCTTTAAAGTTTCTGACCATTGCCGGCTGATATCCGTAAAATATTCATCGTCTTCAGCAATACGCTTGCCCTTTGGCATCATCAAGCTGTCTTTTTTATAGACAAGTACATCCAGTGGCATTCCGACCGATACATTTGAACGTAAGGTAGAAGCAAAAGAAATCAAAGAACAACGTAATGCCTCATCGAGTGGCATATCATAGGTCAAGGCACGATCCAGAATCGGCTTACCATATTTACTCTCACCAATCTGGAAATATGGCGTATCCCGTGTCGCACAAATAAAATTGCCTTGCGGGTAGATATGATAGAGCTGCATTTCCTGATTTTTAATCTGGCCGCCGACCAGAAAATTACAATAGTAAGTACTTTGTTCTAAACTATCATCCGTCACATTGGCAATTACTTTTTTGAGCGTATTACCCACCAGTTCCGCGACATCAAACATGGTCGGTAAACTCAGGATATTCGGTTCCTGCCTAAGTTCCAGCTGATTTCTGATATGTCCGATCACTGCCTGTGTTGTTGCCAGGTTTCCGGAGGCCTGGAGTACGATAACGCGTTCCCCATCTACCCCAAAGGTATATAATTTTCGAAAAACCGAAATATGATCCACACCAGCATTGGTGCGTGTATCACTGATAAATAGCATACCTTGCTCTAAACGAAGGGCACAACAATACGTCATTTTTTGTCCTTATTAATGAATTAACATCCTAGTACCTGGACGATGGAAGACATGGATTCCACACCGCCTTCTTCTCTTACACCACGTACTGGTGCAACATCCCAATAGTCGCGTCCCACCGCAACATAGACATGCGCACTTGGCGTAAATAACAGATTACTCACATCAAAACAGTACCATGCCTGTTCAATAAATACCTCAGCCCAAGCATGACTCGCCAGATGTGAGGCATTCTGTGCATAAAGATAACCTGAAATATAACGTGATGGTAAACCTAAATGTTTACACATGGCGATAAAAATATGACTGTGATCCTGACAGACGCCCTGACATGCTTCAAAGGCATCAATCGCAGAACCCTGTACCGTAGTACTATTTGATATATAAGGAACGTGTTCGAGTACGGCTTGAGCCAAGCCGATTAAATGTTTACGAGTTAATGCTGGGACATGTCGCTCTGCAAAATCCTTCATCTCTGCATTGCATTTTGTGGCTTCAGTCGGTTGTAAAAACAGATAGGGATTTAAGGAATCATTCAAGCCCTGCTCATGCGCGAGATTTATCTCAACGATGCCTTGTGCCATGATCATCAGGCTATGATAGGATTCACGCTGTGTACTGGTCATCCAGAGATTCTGAAAGGCATCATGCCGAATCACTTTCTGACCCGGTACACTGACATCCCAATAATGCACTTTCTGATGTTCATTGGTGAAAGGCATCATTTTGATGTACTGAATACTGTTCCTCACCTCGGCTGTGTACGTGTATTGCGTTTGGTGATTCACCATCAATTTCATACATCAGCCTCGAACAAGCGATGAATATGATCACTAAACTGGTAAAACTGCTTCAGATCAGGTGCGGCACGTAACTGTGTCCAGTATTGTTTTACACTGCCCCAACCAATCTCACAGAGTGTATCCACAATATAATCAATTTTACATAAGGTACGGGTAGTATCCTCACCGAGACGTAACTGCTGATCAAGCTGTTCCAGACATTGGCCCAGACTGAAAAACAGAAATACATCTGATGATTCTGCTTCCAGAATTTCAGCACAATCTGTCACGACATCGCAGATATAACCGGCATTCTGATCCGCAGTTTTAATCAGTTTCAGTAGTTCGGAATAGGCTTTGCCAGACAATACACCGCGTAATTCCTGAATATTGTCTTTTGCCACATGAAACTGTTGGGTAAATGAAGTCGGTTGGGTACTATCCAGAACCAGCTCATTTAATGAACTGGCATCAAACGCAGGCAAACAGAAAGCATGTGCATAAGCCACAGCGGCTTCATCATCTAAAAATGGAAAATGCGAACATAAAAACTGGGTACGAGATAAATAACGGCCTAACCAAAAAATATGTTGCGCATTGGTATTTAACAAAACCATGACGTTATCCTTCTTTGGAATGTTATGAATGTAAGTTGTCGACTACCCAGGTATCTTTGATCCCGCCGCCTTGCGATGAGTTGACCACCAGTGAGCCTGCCTGCATGGCTACCCGGGTCAGACCACCTGGCACAATTTCAGTGCGGTAAGGTGAGCTCAAGACAAAAGGACGCAGATCAATATGTCGTTCAGCAATACCAAAATTGCTTAAAGTCGGACTGACCGACAAATCCAAAGTTGGCTGCGCAATGTATAAATGCGGCGCAGCTAAAATCTTATCTCTAAAAATATCAATATGCTGTTGAGAGGCTTGGGGCCCAATCAGCATGCCGTAACCGCCAGAACCTTGTGCTTCCTTGACGACCAGCTGATCCAAATTTGTCAACACATAGTCCAGATCTTCCGGATTACGGCATTGGTAGGTTGGAACATTATTTAAAATCGGTTTTTCACCCAAATAAAAATGAATCATTTTATCGACATAAGGATAAATCGATTTATCATCTGCCACACCTGTACCCGGGGCATTTGCGATTACAACATTGTGCTGTAAATATGCGGACATTAAGCCCGGAACACCCAAAGTACTGTCTGATTTAAAGCACAGTGGATCAAGATAGGCGTCGTCGACCCTTCTATAAATAACATCAACCTGTTGACGCCCACGTATCGTTTTTACATAAACCTTCGAGTTTTCAACAAAAAGATCACGTGATGTCACTAAAGGCACATCCATCTCCCTTGCAAGACAAGCGTGTTCATAGTAAGCACTATTGAAACGACCCGGGGTCAAAACCACAATGAATGGATTATCGGTATAAGCATTTTCCGCCAGAATTTCTTTTAAGAGTTTTGGATATTGTTCAATACCGGCAATATTGGATTGCTCAAACACTTTTGGCATTAACTTCTGGCTGATCTTGCGGCATTCCAGCATATAAGACACCCCAGATGGCGTTCTCAGGTTATCTTCCAGTACATAAAATTCACCTTTGGAATCCCGGATAATATCAATCCCGCTAATCTGGCTATAGATACTGCCTTTCAAATGATGCTGGTACATATGTGGCTGATACGCTTCATGGGTGAGCACCTGAAGCTCAGGGACAATATTGGCTTTAAGAATATCCTGCTGATGATAAATATCATGCAGAAACAGGTTTAAGGCTTGAACACGCTGTGCTGAACCGAGTGCCACCATATTCCACTGTTTACGGGCAATCACCCGGGGAATTACATCAAAAGGAATAGTCCGCTCAGTGCCCTGCTCATCGCCGTATACGGTAAATGTAATACCGTCATAGAGAAAATGTTCTTTTGCCACTTCATTTAGCTGATTCAGTTCATCTAATGTATGCTGTGACAGCCATTCTTCAATTCGTTGACCTGCCTGGCTGTTCATCACCTGATGATTACGCATTTCATTGAAAAATTTCGAAGAAATCTCTTGGTATAAAAAATGCGGACTGTGCTTAATTGAAATATTGAGTGCTGTAGTATCTGTAAAATTTTTGCTTAACTCTGCTGCAGTATGATTTTCTACTGTTGTAATAGTATTTGTATCCTGGCTTTCTTTTAGCATACAAACCTCGTCATTGTAATCTATTATAATAAAATCAGAGCAATATCCATGCCATGACATCCGTTTCGAAGTCTGTATTAACCCAGCAAAGTGCCTATTCACTCAATATCATTTTTCACCAAGATGTTTACGGATTGTAGGACAATTGTTGCGCAGAATAACTTGCGAAAAAAATCCAGATTTCTTATTGTGGTAAGCTCATATTTAATTTGTTTCCACTGATTGCCAGTAAAAATACATTATGTCAGCACAAGAAAAAGAAACCTCCAATAGCCTTTACCGCCAATGGCAAATCTTGTCGCGTCTTTCTACCGGCAAATGGATGGGAACCCGTGAACTCCAGGAAATCCTGAATCGTGAAGGGATCGAGATCAGTTTGCGTACCATTCAGCGTGATCTGAACCAGATTGCCCAGCGTTTCCCGATTGAGAGCAGTAAAACCACGCCCCAGGGCTGGCGCTGGCGTTCAGATGCCCCGATTCAAAGCTTACCGCATATGACCAGTTCGCAAGCGGTGACCTTTATGATGGTGGAAGAACATCTGAAACATTTGCTACCACCTAGTCTGATTGAAGAAATGAATCCCTGGTTTGATCTGGCTCGACGCAGCCTGTCTTCACAAAATAACGTACGACAATGGATTAACCGGGTCAGAATCGTGCCAGCTACCCAACCGCTTATTCCGCCTGTCGTTGATAAAACGGCCCAACAGGCGATTTACGAAGGCCTGTTACAGGACAAACAGCTGGAATGTGTTTATCAGGGTCGTGGTCATAATGGCGAAGAGAAAACCTATATTTTAAATCCGCTGGCATTAGTGCAAAAAGGTTCAATTATCTATCTGGTCTGTACCCGTCATGATAAATCGGATATTCAGACCTTTGCCCTGCACCGTTTTAAATCAGCAGAGGTGCTGAATTCTCGTGCCCTACACCCGGTAAATTTTGATATTGATGAATATATTGAATCTGGCGCTTTAGGATTCCGGGTCGATTTTAACCAGCCAACGGAAAATGTATTGCTTCAACTGAGCATGCCTGAATCTGATGCGCACTATTTTGAAGAAAGTCAGCTCAGCAAAGATCAAAAAATTGAAAAAATTGAAAATGGCATAGCCCTGATTAGCGCAACTGTGCCTTTTACCTCACAACTGGTTTGGTGGTTACGAAGTTTTGGCAATAAAATCAAAAATATCGAACCAAAAATAGTGGCAGATGCTGTTTACCAAGTGAATGAAACCGATTCAGTCTCTTCCAAAGAATAAAAAAGTCCCCATTTTGGGGACCTGATCAATTTATCATTTTATTTTTATTATTGCTCTGGTGATCTGTTACTGAGCCGGTCTGCTTTCCTCTTGCCCCAGAAAACAGACCGGATGTGTCACATTAGAAATTAAAGAGTCTGATAACATGAGCAAGCCAGCTCTGCATTATTAAAACGGATCGATTTTTTTGTCATAATTTACACTCCTGCTGTGGGGATAAAAATCACTATAGAGCGCTTAAGCCTGTTTTTGAAATAAAAAGAATGTATGCCTTTTGCACAATTTTTCCATAGAAGATTATTTGGAAAATTTATTATCTATCTTAAAGTCAGGTATAACCACCATCATTCCATTTTCAGCAAGCTTATAAAATTAAAAAACAATTCTATGCTTGTATAAGCCAGGGAGCTCTGCACATTATTAAACGCTATCGTAGTGGAAATAGGGATTTAATTTCATAATGGCTAACCCTGCGCAATTAGTACGACACAAATTACTTAATACTTTCTTTTCACGGCATTCGGTCTGGTTTGCCTGCATCACCATCGCCGTTATTTTTACGATTTTTCATATCGGTTATGAACCGCGCTATATTTATTATTTTATGCCAGCAACTTTGGTGAATACCTTATGGATTGTCAGTATTCTGCTGAGCCTGCTAGGCCTATATGATGTCTTGCAAAACAGACATTCAATCTTAAAAAATTACCCGATTATGGGTCATTTCCGCTTTATCTTTGAAGAATTCCGTCCTGAAATTCGTCAGTATTTTATTGAAGCGGATCGGGATGCTTTGCCATTTTCACGTATGCAGCGCAGTCTGGTGTATCAACGGGCCAAAAATGAAAATTCAGATAAGCCTTTCGGCTCAATCATGAATGTCTATGAAGAAAATTATAAGTTTATTAGCCACTCTCTCACTCCTTGCCGACCTGCTGATCCAGAAACCTTCCGCATTCTGATCGGCAATGAGCAGTGTACGCAGCCTTATTCTTCTTCAATTTTGAATATCTCGGCTATGAGTTTCGGGAGTTTAAGTGCCAATGCGGTTCGGGCTTTGAATCTTGGTGCGCAAAAAGGCAAATTCTTTCATGATACAGGTGAAGGTAGTATCAGCCCTTATCATCTGGAACATGGCGGTGACATTGTCTGGGAAATTGGTAGCGGCTATTTTGGTTGTCGGACCTTAGAGGGTCAGTTTGATCCGGTGAAATTTGCTGAAAAAGCCAAACTTCCTCAGGTAAAGATGATTGAAATCAAGCTTTCACAAGGTGCCAAGCCTGGACATGGGGGGATTTTACCTAAAGCCAAGATTTCAGAAGAAATTGCTCAGATTCGCGGGATTAGCCGTGAACATGACTGTGTCTCACCTTCTGGACATCCGGCGTTTAAAACCCCGATTGAAATGATGAATTTCATTCAACAACTACGTGAGCTTTCTGAAGGTAAGCCAGTCGGATTCAAGCTTTGTCTGGGTCAACCTTGGCAATTTATGAGTATGGTGAAAGCCATGCTACATACCAAAATTTATCCTGATTTTATTGTGGTAGATGGATCTGAGGGCGGTACCGGTGCTGCACCAATTGAATTGATTGACTATATGGGTACTCCTTTAAGAGAAGGTCTTTTGTTTGTGCACAATACCTTGGTCGGTGCAGGATTGAGAGACAAGATTAAAATTGGTGCAAGCGGGAAAATTATCAGTGCCTTTGATATTGCTAGTACCATGGCACTTGGAGCTGACTGGGTTAATTCAGCGCGCGGATTCATGTTTGCAGTCGGATGTATTCAGGCTCAAAGTTGTCATACCAATCAATGCCCTGTGGGAGTCACTACTCAGGATAAAGAGCGTCAAAAAGCCCTGCATGTCCCGACTAAGGCCGAGCGAGTATTTTATTTCCATAAAAATACAATGCATGCCCTGTCTGAGCTAATCGCTTCAGCAGGTTTAAAACATCCTTCTGCTATTAAACCGCATCATCTGGCACAGCGAATCAGCAATCATGAAATCAAGAACTTTGCCCAGATTCATTTCTGGCTTAAAGAAGGTGAATTATTACATTGCGAAAATAAAGATGAGGAAAATTTCTATTTCCGTATGTGGAATATGGCCAAATTGGAAAGTTTTTAGACTTAGAATAAGTGAAATTTAATCGAGTTAGAAAAGAAAAAGGCGTTTACTAAAACGCCTTTTTTTAATTGAGAGTGTCACAGTCTAATAATAGGTCTTACTGCCATGCGCATGTAAAAAGGCTGGAATTAAACCTGTGAGTGCTGCACGGATATCCGCGCGTTCATTAATCAATTGATGTGAACCTTCTTCCAGCATTAACAAAGTTTGCAGGCGGAACTTGCGACGGATAAATTCAATATTATAACGCCAGTCCACTGTCTGATCCTGAGCACCTTGAGCTAACCAGACAGGGATTCGGCAAGCTGGACGTGCTTCCATTTCCAGCATCCAGCGTGACATCGCTAGAATCCAGTCCATGCCCATCATGCGGGGTTGCAAAGGATCTTTAAGTCGGATAAAACGCAGAAATTCAGGATTATGGTTATTACGGCGGAAATGACGCGGTACTTCACGCTTGATCCGGCTAATAATGCCGAGACCGAGCGGATTATGCCACCAGGCAGTTTTAGCTGGACGAATCAACGGTGACAATAACAGCACGCGATCTACAAACGGATTTTCGCGTCGTTCTGCAAATTCGAGCAAATGATGCATCCAGATCGCACCACCGGTACTTTGTCCAATGCCAACCCAAGGTTTAGGTAATTGCTCGGCATGCTTCACATAACGATATACCGCATGCAGAACCTGCTGGTAATGATCAAAATTCTGGATACTGGCAGATGAACCATCACTCAGACCATGCCCCGGCAGATCATAGGTTAGAACGCTAAAACCCTGTTCCAGCAACTCACGTACGATCGGCTGATAAATTCCGCTATGTTCCAGATATCCATGTAATAGAAACGCCGTTCCCTGAATTTTGTCAAAACGGGTATTTTCTAGATTAGGTGTAAATACTTGCACATGCAGTTTAAACAGCGGCATCTGTACATAGCCCTGCCAATGCTTGCAATCCAGTAAATCAAAACCATACAGTCTGCGATAAGACAACAGATCAATAGTGGGCTGGTCATCCCTATTCAGGTTTAAGGGCTGTAAAAGCTGTGGCGTTGTTTCCCTGCTTGGCACAGGTAAATCCAGCTGTTTCAGGATGGTCGGGTTTAAAAACGGAATATCAGACATTAAGGCACCTCCCGACAGTCACTGGAGCCAAACCACATATCGCGGATAGTGGCCAGCATTTCATAATTGGCACGGCGACTATGATCATAATTTTGTCGACTTGGACGCCAACGGGTCAAGGACTTCGGCATCGGTGCTTCCACTGGAATCGTTTGAATACCATTCAGTGCAAACAGACGACGGGTACGCGGCATATGATAACGGTCGGTAATCAGAATCACAGTCGGTGCCCCACCTTTTTTTTGCAATAATAACGAGCTGAAACGGGTATTTTCACAGGTATTCATGCTGCGGTCTTCAAGCAATTTGGCATCGACATTGTAATTTTGTAACCAGCGCTGCATATACGGCGCTTCCACACCACTCAATACGATCGGTAACTGATACTGTTTTTCAACTGCGAGTGTGGTTTCCAGACGCAAACGCGTATAGTCATTGACCACAATATCCTTACCATTTTCATGTAAAGTTAAACCACCACCTAAGACCACAATGGCATAAGGTTTAGACTGATTGACCGGTTTCTGTTGCTGCTGTTCCTGCAGTAAAGCCAGATCTTCCTTGATTTCCTCTTTCGCTGTGACCTGTACGGCACTCGCTTCTTCATCTTCCAGAGGATGAGTCGTTAAGAATTCAACATATTGTTCAATCCGTTCCTTGTTTTCATTACTATCCCATTCCAGCAGTTCGCGGACCTTCTGAGTCGGGTCAACGGCTTCCACAGGTTCTTGCTGGGACAATAAAGGCACTTGTGCAGGTTGGTTCTGTTCTGCTTTTTCTTCCTGCTGTTCACGCTGATGTTCTTCAATCATCTGTTGCAGTATCTTGTAGCGTGCCTGAATCAGCATCAGATTGGACGAATGATTTTTCTGGATATCCTGCTCCATCACACGCAAATAAGCCTGACGGGCAATCCACTGATCAGAACCTGGTTCAAGCGTATCATCTTCACTCAAGGAAGCCATTTTCTGGCTTTGTGCTGCAACTTCGTTAATTTCAAAGGACACAAATCGATTGAGTCCCTTAACCACAAGCTGCGAATAAAATGGCGAATAGATCAACATCACCAGACAGCCGAAAAATACAAACAGTCCTGCGACGATTTGTACTAAACGGACCATCCAATGGGTGTTTTTCATATACGTTATTTATCCTGATGAGATCGAATTAAGCCTTTACAATCAAATAATACCGGTTCAGGTTCGAGCATAATCTTGAATTTGTCCCAGACAGCCTGCTGTACTGCGCCATAGGCTTGACGGACATCCGTCAGAGAAGCATGACCATAGTTCACCAGAACCAGTGCCTGTTTATGGAACATGCCTACTGACCCAAGCTGTTTCCCCTTCCAGCCTGCCTGATCAATCAGCCAGCCTGCCGCCATTTTAACCTGATCATTGGTCTGCGGATAATGGGGCAAATTAGGAAAATGCACAGCAATTTGGTCAAAAACCTGTTGATTTACGATAGGATTTTTAAAGAAACTTCCCACGTTTGGAAATTCTTTAGGATCAGGCAGTTTGCTCTGACGAATCCGGATCACCTGCTGCTGTAAGTTTTCTGCTGTGAGATTATCACCCACCGCTGCTTTAAGATCACCATAATTCAGTTTCAGATTTGCCTGTTTTAGTAATTTAAAAGTAACGTGTGTAATCACATAACGTGTTGGATCATCTTTAAAAATACTATGACGATAGGAAAAATGACAGTCTGAAGCAGGAATGGAATCAAATTTTTTCAGCTTACGGTCATAGACCTCTACCGCATGAATAAATTCGCCGACTTCGACACCATATGCCCCAATATTCTGCACTGGAGAAGCGCCGACCAGTCCGGGAATCAGGGCCAGATTCTGTAGACCATAGAGTTTCTGTTCTGTCGTCCAGAGTACGAAGTCATGCCAAACTTGGCCCCCACCTACCCGCAGACATTGATGCTGCTCATTTCCTTCTAGCATTTCAATGCCCTGGATATCCATATGCAGGACGAGTGCATCAATCTGTTCCGGCAATAACATATTGCTACCGCCAGAAAGAATCAGCACATTCAGTTGTTGCTGCTCAGCAAACTCCAGTGCAGCAATCAGATCATCAGTTGATTGGATCCGGCTGTAGTAAGCGGCAATCGCTTCGAGATTTAGCGTATTAAAAGGTTTAAGTTGAACCTGAGTCTGAATCTGCATGACTTAAACCTTTTCTGTTTGATGTTGTTTAAAAATTTCTACCCAGGCCCGACTGCTGGACTCACATTGGTTCAGGACACGTTCAAAACCATCTGCCCCGCCATAATATGGATCTGGCAAAGCCTGTTTTGAATAAAGCTGATCATGTTCACTCATTAAAGCAACCTGGGCACGCAGGCGTCCGAATTCTGCCTCTGCCTGATGCTGGAGCGCCTGAATATCTGCCAGATTTTCCAGATCCATCGCTAGAATCAGATCATAATCAATAAAATCATGGGTTTTGAGTTGACGCGCACGCAGGCCAGAAAGATTATAACCCCGTTTTAAGGCATGTTGCTGGCTACGCAAATCAGGTGCTTTCCCCGGATGGTAATTACTGGTTCCTGCTGAGTCGACCACAATATCGAGTTTCTGTTCATCACAATAATGTCTGAGTACCACTTCTGCCGTGGGAGAACGACAAATATTTCCCAAACAAACACATAACACCTTATATGGCGTTCTGGATGACATAAACAACCTCAGAGTTAATCATTTTCAAGATACTTATGTTAAGTTATTTACCTGATGAATCCTATATCACCGCCCCATAATAATTTTGTATTTGCGATAAAAATTAAAGGATAAAGACATGAATCGATTTCAGTTTCAAACCGTTCCCAACATCATCGCCGGCCTCGGCACGATTCAGGAATTATCCTCTATTCTCAAACAGGGCCGTTATCAGCGTGTTTTACTGGTCACTGATCCAGGCATGCTACAGCATCAATTACACCTGCCTATTCTGGAAATTATTGAAGATGCGGGACTGGATTATGCAATTTATTCCGATGTACAGGCCGATCCACCTGAGCATGTAGTGCTTGAAGCAGCAGATTTTGCCAAACAGGAAAATGTCGATATCGTGATTGGCTTTGGTGGTGGCAGCTCTATGGATGTCGCCAAGCTGATTGCAATCTTGAGTCATCCGGCACAGCACCAATCTTTGTCTGATCTGTATGGCGTAAATCAGGCTACTGGCCCCCGTTTGCCCTTGATTTTGGTTCCTACCACTGCAGGTACAGGATCTGAAGTTACTCCGATTTCAATTGTCACTACAGGTGAAACTACCAAAACCGGAATTGTGGCACCGATCCTGTTTGCAGATACTGCTATTCTGGATGCAACATTTACCCAGAATCTGCCGCCCTTAATTACTGCTGCGACTGGCATTGATGCCATGGTTCATGCTATTGAGGCTTATACCTCTAAAATCAAAAAAAATCCTTATTCCGATATGCTGGCCAAGCATGCTTTGAAACTGTTAAATGCCAATCTGCAACGTGTGCTGGACGATGGGCAGGATCTGGACGCACGTCAAAACATGCTGGTTGGTTCTATGCTGGCAGGTCAGGCCTTTGCCAATGCACCGGTTGGGGCTGTGCATGCACTGGCTTATCCATTAGGTGGGCATTTCCATATTTCACATGGACATAGTAATGCACTGGTATTAACTGAGGTGATGAAATTTAATACGCCGGATGCCAAAGCCCTCTATGCCGAACTGATGTGCTGGTTAGATCCACAAAGCAAAGGCTGCCATGATGGCCTGACTGACCTGTTTATTGATCATTTTAATAACCATCTGGTGAAAAGTGGCTTAACCCTGAAACTCAAACAGTTAGGAATTCCTGAACATATGCTGATGATTATGGCGGAAGATGCCATGAAACAGAGCCGCCTGTTACAGAACAATCCACGTGAACTTACTCTGGAAGATGCTTACAACATCTATCAGGCGATCTATTAGATTTAGGATTATTTTCGACACAGCAGATCTAGCCACTACAAGTTATTTAAAAATATGAAAGCAGCTCTTAAACAACGCGAACATTATTCATTTTTTCTGCCGATACAGACTCGTTGGGCGGACAATGACCTGTATGGCCATGTCAATAATGTCACTTATTACAGCTATTTTGATACGGCCGCGAATGCCCTTTTGATTCAGGAAGCCGCATTTGATCCCAAATATTCTCCAATGATTGGACTGGTGGTCAGCTCGCAATGCCAGTTCAATCAGGAACTGTCTTATCCGGAAATTATTGAGGTAGGTGTCGCCATAGAAAAAATGGGGAATAGTTCTCTCAGCTATGATCTGGCAATCTTCAAAATGAATTCTGATACGGCAGCCGCTCAAGGCAGTTTTGTACATGTGTTTGTCGATCGCTACACACGAAAAAGCACCCCGATTCCAACTGAAATGCGGGATGCTTTAGCACGTTTTGTCTCAGTCTAAAATATTTTATTTCAGCTGAATATTGTGCAATTCACCATCAAACTGTTCCAGCAAGTCACGTACAGCCGGTTCAGCATGCAGCAGCTCTTCTGCGCGTTTAAAAGCGCGTACTTTACGTTCTTGCTGCATGGTATATGGCGTTAACTGCTCTACATCTTCAAACTTCACCTGGAAAATGGTCTGCGGCCATTGTTCCCGCAAAGCTGCTTCCAGATGATGTTGTAGCTGCGACAAAAGCGGCTGATAACGCTCTGGAATATGAAAGACCGATGCTGCATTAATCTGACCAGTCATGATGCCATACTGAGCCAGTTCCTGAACTGCCGGGGATAACTGGCTGTTACGGAACCAGAATTCCCATTTTTCTACCGTCCATTCACCCTGCATATCCTGTACCGGAATTTGCAGAATATCCTGAGGCATCAGATTACGGTCTGTAGAAATATTTGTATTTTCGATCTGAGTAGATGCAACCTCAGTCTGAGTAGAAATTTCTGGCTGGCTTTCATCTGCTTTATGAATCACTTGTTCTGATTCAGGAGCTAAAGCATCTAGACTAAACTCGGATTCTTGTTCTACTGGTGCAGCAATATCATTTTCAGGAATGAATTCTTCTAAGAGAAAATCATCACTGCTGGCTTCAGGGCTGGATGGAACAGGTTCTGCAGGAACATCGTCAAAACCAAACAGGCCATCTTCCAGGTTTGGATCAAATACAATCTGATCAGACTCAGATTGTTCTACTCTAGTTGATTCAGCTTGTATGACTTGAGGCTCAGAATTGGTTTCTGGCTCGTCTTCATCCAGAAAATCATTCGAAGATGGTTCAGACTGTGCAGTGACTGGATGATTATCCTGCTCGTCTTCATAGCCAGCATCTAATGAAAAATCTTCTACAGCAGCTTGAGCAACCGGAGCACTTTCCTGCTGCGTTATCTGATGTTGCTGTGGAACTGATGCAGCAGGTACAGCTTGTGGTATCTGAGCTGTATTGGCTGGAATTTCATTGGGCTGTAGCGGACGGAAGGCTAGCAAACGCAGCACCGTCATCTCAAAGCCTTGCTCCTGCGTAACCGCAAGCTGTAGGTCAGCCCGGCCTTTACAGGCAATCTGATAATACAGTTGCAAATCTTGTGCTGAAATCAAAGCCGATAACTGCATGATCTTTTGATTGATCTCGGCACTGTATTTCAGGCTTAAATCTGGCAGGTATTGTAATAAAGCCAGTTCATGCAAGGTAGAAATCAACTGATCTAATACCAGTGATACATCCAGCGCCTGCTGACGGAATTGCAATAATAATTCGCTAACACGTGCTTTCTGGTTCTGATGAATAGCCAGAATCAGATCATAGATGATGGTTCGGTCGATCAAGCCCAGCATGTCTTTGACATCCTGATGCTGGATCGCCCCCTGACCATAGGCAATCGCCTGATCTGTTAAGGATAAGGCATCACGAAGCGAGCCCTGTGCTGATTCTGCAATCTGCCAGATCGCATCCTGATCAGCCTGAATGCTTTCTTTCGTCAGGATATTGCCCAGATGTTCGGTAATTTCATCGACAGCCAATGGACGCAAAGTGAATTGCAGACAGCGAGAAATAACTGTAATCGGCAACTTTTGTGGATCTGTGGTTGCGAACAGGAATTTGACATGCTCCGGTGGTTCTTCCAGTGTCTTTAATAGAGCATTGAAGGAATGCGTGGACAGCATATGTACTTCATCGATCAGATAAACCTTGAAACGACCCTGAGTTGGCGCATAAGGGACATTGTCCAGCAGCTCACGGGTATCTTCGACTTTGGTACGTGATGCCGCATCGATCTCAATCAGGTCAATAAAACGGCCTTCATTGACGGCGGTACAGGTCGGACATACCTCACAAGGAGTCGAAGTAATACCGGTTTCACAGTTCAAGCACTTCGCCAAAATACGTGCAATCGTGGTCTTACCAACACCACGCGTTCCCGTAAACAAATAGGCATGGTGCAAACGGCCACGCTCCAGTGCGCTGGTTAAGGCACGTGAAACATGGTTTTGACCGACCAATTCGTTGAAATTGCGGGGACGGTATTTTCGCGCAAGTACTTGATACATGTATGCTCCTTTTTACAGGTCTAAGCATACTGTTTTTTTATAAAATAGTGAATGAATTAATCAGTTATGATCTGGAGAGATAGACCTATCAATCTGATTTAAATCAACTATCTCGAAGCTGTTTGCTCCATTTTTATGCCTGACTGAAATATCAGGATATTTTTAGTATATTTGGAAAATAAAATATCTATTGATTTTCGCTCTATTTGAGCGGATTAATACAATCTTAGAAATAAAAATTTCTGATCAAAGATAAAGGATTGGGTTGAATCTGTTTAAGCGAATCGCCCTAAAATAAAATCACTCTGCATCTGGTAGCGTTTACCGCTTTTGTCTTCACGGATTTCCAGCACATGCTCTTCCAGATCAACATACAGTAAATTACGAGTCGCTACATTCACCAGCTCAATTTTCTGATGAGAATCATCTTGGAAACGAATCGGGCCACTAAAGGTTTCCACCTCATTATGACCACTCAGGCTTTCACGTTCTAAAGTATAAGTTTGATCTTCGTGCAGAGTTAGCATGACAGCCATGCCCGGACAATCATCACAACGGGACAAGCAGCCCATGCAAGGAGTTGTACCCTGATACTCTCCCGCCCATGCTGGAATCTGTGCCTTGGCTTCAACAATAGTATTTTTAGCTGATTGGGTTTGATCCTGACAACCGAATAAAGCACCGGTTGCCACTAAGGGAATCAGTATTACTTTTTTCATGGTTTCATTTCGCAGCACTGGAATTTGCCACAAAATAGCATATTTTAAATGACTGACTAAACTCCCAAATCAAGGATATTCAGTTAGCGCCAGCCTTTTCTTCCCGTCAATACCGCATCAGCACAGCGCAAAGTTTCCTGCGTCAGCCCCCAAAGACGGTAATCTCCAGTTAATGAACCTGTTGGGAAGTTATGGGTATAGGCAAAACTTAAACCGCGTTCCGGATCACACCAGGCACCAGAACCGTTAAAGCCCATATGACCAAAACCTGTAGAGGCTTTACCCAAGGTCAATATACGGTGATAACCCAGTCGCCAGTGCATGGGCACAGGCATCACCCGATCACGACGGGTATATTGCACCTGACTTAGTCGCTGGAATACTGGAGGTGAAATCAACTGCTGGTCTTGCCAAGCACCATGCTTGGCCAACATCGCATAGATTTTTGCCAGACTGTCTGCAGTAAAGACCCCATTGGCTGAAGGAATAATCGCCTGTAATCCCTCATTACTAAAGAAGCTAAAATTCTTCATGCCTTTAGGAATCATGCCATCCTGAAAATCTTGGGGGCTCTGGCCACTCCAGACCAGAGCACGCTCCATTAAACCGGGTTTGCGTGTAACTACTTTTTTGCCTTTAGAAGATTGAGATGCAGACTTTGCTTTAAAGATCGGTCGCGCAACTCGAGGCAGTTCATCCATCGGCACACTAAAATAGGCACCATTTAATTGCAGAGGCTTAACCAGATATTCCTGCATTAATTGGTTTAATGATTTACCGGTTGCCTTTTCCAGTACTCCACCCACCTGCCAGCCAAAAGTCAAAGGTTGATAAGCGGCATCAGTCGTGGTCTGAAAACGTGGTTCAGCTGCCGCGATCCGCTCCAGCATGTGTGACCAGTCAGCCATTTCAGTGGCATCATCAATGATATTACGGATATCAAACAAACCACTTTGATGGCTCAGCATATGTGCCAAAGTAATCGACCGTTTACCTTTCTGGGCAAATTCAGGCCAGTATTCTGCAACTGATCTGTCATAGTCCAGATAACCTTTACTAACCAGAATATGCGCTAGAGTCGCTAGTACACCTTTGCCAGTGGAATAGCATAGTGACATGGTATCGGGCTGCCATTTTTCAGTGACAGACTTCTTCCCGGTATAGATATCGACAACTTTTTGTCCCTGAAAATATACAACAAGTGCCGCACCACCCTGATCAGTACGTGCATCCTGTAAGCGGCTAAACTGACGAGCAAGGTCGCGAAAACGTGTATCAACATCGCCCTGATAATTATGCTGATCAGCAAACAGATAATCTTTGATTGGCTGCATCATTCTATCCATAGAATTTTGATCCCTTAAAATGAAAAAGCCTAAATCGAGTTTAGGCTTTTGATTTAGATTTAAATCGCTTTTACATGGCCGGTCACATGCGGCTTCTGGTTTTTGCTATTCCGGATCAGGAAATCTGTATCATTCGCTGCTTGAGCCGTTAGAAACTCAACTTTAGAAGGCAAGTACATCGGTAGCTTGAACCAGACATCGGCTTCATACGCATCCGGCAATGACAGATTAGCCAGCGCTTTGGCTTTGCTCCACATACCATGTGCAATCGCCTGCTTAAAACCAAAAGCCTTCGCTGTAACAGCATGAATATGAATCAGATTAAAATCACCTGAAGTCATGGCATAACGGCGGCCGGTATTTTCTGAAATTTTCCATTCAGTATTCAGCTTATAGTCTGGTGCTTTACTTTCTGCTGATTTTGCAGCAGCTTTAGCATCAGTCTTTTGACGTGAAAGATAAGTCGTTAATGCCTCAACGACGACTTCATTGCCCACTTTGACTGTGGTAATAAAATCAAACTGAACGCCTTTGTCATGTGGCTGTAATTCACCAAATTTGCATGACAAGGTTAAAGTCTCATTTACACCGACTTTACGGTATTGCTTGACCTGATTACGGATATGTACCAGTCCTAAAATCGGAAATGGAAATGCTTCCGAGGTCATCATGTGCATTTGCAGACTTTGAGACAGCACGGTCAAATAAATAGCTGGAATATAACCATTATTTTTAAAGCCACATACTTCATTATAGGCTTTTAAATGTTTCTGATCGACCTTGAATGAATCCACCACATATTCAACTTGCGGTAGAACTTTTTCAGCTTTCGGCTTTTTAAAAATCAAGCCTTGAATAACTTTTGGATAGGCTAAATAAGGTTTTGGAAGTTGACTAAAATGGCGCGTATTCATACTGAACCTTTGGAAATATTATCTTTATAAAGTGACCTCTCCTGAGCATACTTCAATCATTGTATGAAAGTGAAGCACTGGAGAGGTTTTGAGAATTCTTGGAATTTTCTCTTTAGAATTTTAATCTCCCTGAATTCCCCTTTAAAAGGGGGCTTCTCCTCTCTTTAAGAGAGGTCGGGAGAGATTCCATTAAGCCCCTAATAGGCTTTGACCACAGACACGAACCACGTTGCCATTTAAACCTGTTGAAGCCGTAGAAGCAAACATGGCAATTGTTTCTGCAACATCTACAGGTAGACCACCTTGGCTCATTGAGTTCATACGGCGGCCAGCTTCACGGATTGCAAATGGAATCGCAGCCGTCATTTGTGTTTCGATAAAGCCCGGTGCAACGGCATTAATGGTTATACCATTTTTTAAGGTTGGTGCTGTGAATTTTACCACTCCAATCACACCCGCTTTAGACGCTGCGTAGTTGGTTTGACCCAGGTTACCTGCAATGCCTGAAATTGAGGATACACAGATAATACGGCCATTGGCATTTAGACCATCGTTGGAGATTAAATAGTCATTTACACGTTCAATGGCAGACAGGTTGATGTTAATCACCAGATCCCATAGCTCAGGCTTCATATTGGCCAAAGTCTTGTCGCGGGTAATACCGGCATTGTGCACAATAATGTCCAGACCGCCTTGCTCAGCTACTGCCGCTTTGATTTTCTCACCTGCATCTGCAGCAGTAATATCGATGGCTAAAGTTGAACCGCCAATTTCACCGGCTACACGGTCAAGGTCTGCTTGCTGTTGCGGAACATCCAGACAGATGACATGTGCGCCATCACGTGCCAATACATGAGCAATCGCTTCACCAATACCACGGCTCGCACCGGTCACTACAGCAGTTTTACCCGCTAATGGTTTAGTCCAGTCCACATCCACTTTTTCAGCAGGTGAAACACGGATCACCTGACCAGAAACATAGGCAGAACGTGGAGAAACTGCAAAACGTAAAGCAGACTCAAGGTTTGCTTCAGCACCGGCATCTACATAGATCAGGTTCGCTGCAATACCCTTTTTAAACTCTTTACCCACAGATTTTACAAAACCTTCCAGTGCGCGTTGAGCAATTGACTGACTGACTGATTTAGCAGTTTCAGGCGTAGTCCCCACAATCACGACACGGCCAGAACTTTGGATTTGACGCGCAATCGGGTTGAAGAAATCATAAAGTGATTTTAACTGTTCTGAATTTTCGATTCCTGAAGCATCAAAAATGACAACTTTGAATTTTGATTCTTTATCGCCCGGATTAAACGCGCCCAGATTCAGTCCAGCCGATGCAGCAGCCTGTTGCAGTTCAGCATTGTTACCTGCATAACTATTGGCATGAATATTTGCCAGAACCTGAGCAATAGCACCAGTCAAGGTACTTGCCGGTGCTGCTCCAAACAATACCGCACCTTTGACAACTGGTGTAGCAGACTCAAAACGGTCTAAAGAAGTTGGGGATGGCAGACCCAAATTTTTAATGACAAATTTACCAATAGGAGATTTTGCAAAAGTTTGGTACTGATCAGTCATGTTTATTATCTCTCATACAAATTAATTTTTGGTTGATCTAAAGTTATCCTTAAACTTCAGTATGATGCCAGACACTTATATTTCAATAGATCTACCAGTTTCCGCCCAATCATACTTGAGATAACAGGCAGATGACTTGACCTAAGCGCAGTCTGTAATGTCATTGTAGTCAATACAGCCTATCTTCTTCTATGCTAATGTAACCGCCAAGAAGACGATCTATTTGCCTGGTAAAGCCTTATGAGCAAAACAACTCAAGATAATCCAGCAGTCGAGAACTCTGCGACAGAAACTGTGTCAAAACCATCAACGCGTAGCAAGCGTAGCACTAAAAATCCTGATACAGCCAATGCCGCAGAAAAAAGTCCGGCTAAAACCACACGTACACGCAGTACATCTGCACGTACCAAAAAAACGACTTCAAGCCAACAAGATTCAGCATCTATAACACAGACTTCTGTTCAACAGGAACCAAACATGAGCCAAAATACAGTTCGCCGCGTTGCTATTATCGGTGGTAACCGCATTCCATTTGCACGTTCTAACGGTGCTTACTTTACGGCATCCAATACTGATATGTTCACAGCAGCCCTGAATGGTCTGGTTGAACGTTTTAACCTTCAAGGTCAACGCTTAGGTGAAGTGGTTGCAGGTGCTGTACTGAAACACAGCCGCGACTTCAACATGACGCGTGAATGTGTACTGGATACTGCTCTTGCACCGGAAACCCCTGCTTATGACATCCAGCAAGCATGTGGTACTGGCCTTCAAGCGGCCTTCCTGGTCGCGAACAAGATTGCTCTAGGTCAAATCGAAGTGGGAATCGCAGGCGGTGTAGATACGACTTCTGATGCACCAATCGCTTTCGGTGATGGCTTACGTAAAGCATTACTTGAGCTGAACATTGCGAAAACAGCGAAAGACCGTTTAAAAGCGCTGACTAAAATCAATGTGAAAGACCTGATGGATGCACCAAAAAATGGTGAGCCACGTACTGGCCTGTCTATGGGCGACCATCAGGCGATTACTACACTGGAATGGGGTATTTCTCGTGAAGCGCAAGACGAGCTTGCAGCCTCTTCACATCAAAAAATGGCAGCAGCTTATGAAGAAGGTTTCTTTGATGACCTGGTAACTCCATTCCTGGGTCTTGAACGCGACAACAACTTGCGTCCAGATTCTTCAGTTGAAAAACTGGCGAAACTAAAACCTGCATTCGGTAAAGGCGATGCACGTACCATGACGGCGGGTAACTCTACTCCACTGACTGATGGTGCGTCTTGTGTGCTATTGGCTTCTGAAGAATGGGCTAAAGCAAATGGCCATGAAGTACTGGCTTACCTGACTTTCCAGGAAACTGCTGCCGTTGATTTCGTAGAGAAGAAAGAAGGCTTGTTGATGGCACCTGCTTATGCAGTTCCTCGTATGCTGGAACGTGCTGGTCTAAAACTTCAAGATTTTGACTACTATGAAATTCACGAAGCATTTGCATCGCAAGTACTTTCAACGCTGAAAGCTTGGGAAGATCCAAAATTCTGTAAAGAACGTTTAGGTCTGGATGCTCCTCTAGGTTCAATTGATCGTGCCAAGCTGAACGTAAAAGGTTCTTCTCTTGCTGCAGGTCACCCGTTTGCAGCAACTGGCGGTCGTATTATCGCAACTGCAGCAAAACTGATTAACCAGAAAGGTTCAGGTCGTGTACTGGTTTCGATCTGTGCAGCTGGTGGTCAAGGCGTAACAGCAATTATTGAAAAATAATCCAAGCCTCATATAAAAAAACCGCTCTCTATGAGCGGTTTTTTATTGCAATATTATTAGCGAAGCATTTGAGATTACTCTAGTAAAGACTTAAGTTAAGCTTTTCGGTAGTCTGGTTCCAGCCCCATTTTGGCCTCAAGGTGGTCATAGCACCACTGGAAAATAAAGGTATACACCAGAATACATAATGTCATCGCCAAATCCAGAAGAAAAGCCTGCGCCAGACTGATCTGTAATGCATAAGCTACCATCGGAATCGTGGCCAGCATCAAACCACCCTCAAATCCAATCGCATGAGCAATCCGCACTTTGATTGTTCTTTTAAGACAATGTTTGGCTTCAAACTTTTCAAAATAATGATTAAACAGCATATTCCAGAACATTGAAGTCACAGCCATCGCAATTCCGAGAGCGCCTGTGACCTCAAGCGGCATATGCATGAGCGTACTCAGTAATATGGCAATCACCACCAATAAAATGCCTTCATATAAGGTGGCATGAATCAGTCTTCTTTTTGAAATTAACATTTCAGTTCATCAAGTCAGGAGATAAGGGAATTTTATTTCTTTTAATTTGATTATTCGAGTTAGAATCTATCAATAAAAATGAAAGATAGAATGCATGAATATCAATCAAGAACAGCTACTGATGTTTAAACTGGTCATGGAAACCGGCTCCTTCTCTGCTGCTGCACGTAAACTTGGTAAAGTTCCTTCTGCAGTGAGCATGTCTATTGCCAATCTGGAAATTGATCTTAATCTGGTGCTATTTGAACGCATTGGCCGTGAACCGAAACCCACCGCACAGGCGCAAGTGCTATATGAAAAAACTGAACAGCTTTTGGTTGAAATGAATCAATGGAAGCAGCATGCGCTTGCGCTCAGTTCAGGTCTGGAATCTGAACTGAATATTGTGGTGGTATCAGAATTACTTCATACCCGCTGGACTGATTATATCGTTTTGCTAGAACGGGAATTTCCAGCGCTGCAAGTCAATGTCTTTAGCGCACCTCAGGAGGATGCTCATCGCATGCTGTTTGAGGGTTCAGCGCAGTTAGCACTAATGTTTGAACGAGAACAGTTAGAAACCCGTGAACAGTTTATAGAATTAAAGCGTGAGGTGCTTGTGGCTGTAGCAGCCAAACAGCATCCATTAAGTCAATTTCACCAGGTTAGCTATGAACAGATTTTACAAAACCGACAGATTGTTGTTGCCAGTCGTGATCGTAGCATTAAGCCGGAACTGCTCTTTTCCCGGAATTACTGGCGCACTGATAATCATCATTCAGCCTGCAGCATGATCCAGCAAGGTTTGGGCTGGGGCGTGCTTCCCTTAGAAATGATTAATGAACAGCCACATTTGCAGGAGCAGCTACAGATCTTGCATCTGCTCGATTTCACCCCAAAATTTGAATATTTTGTCGATCTGGTCTGGAGTCGAGAAACTCGACTGGGTACAGCTGCTCATTTTTTGATTAATCACTTGCGTCAGCAGCGAAAAACCGACCATTAATCACAGAAATTCAACGACAGTCTACTTGGTAAGAGGATGATTTATGATATATAAGAATGCATAAGCAATAACCATAGAACTAGATCGTAATGACATTAACTGCACTAAACCAATTAAAAAACTTGACGACTATTGTGGCAGATAGCAGTGATTTAAGCGCAATTGAGAAATTTCGCCCTCTGGATGCAACTACAAATCCATCTCTGATTACTGCAGCAGCGAAACAACCTGAAAATCAGGCCTTGATTGAAGCAGCTTTTCAACAAGCCCAGCAAGAAGGCTATGTGAATAATGCCCTGATTGAACGCACGATTGATATTTTGACCGTCAAATTCGGTGTTGAAATTTTAAAACTGATTGAAGGTCGTGTTTCGACTGAGGTGGATGCTTCCCTGTCTTTTGATACTGAAGCGACCATCGCCAAGGCTAAAGAATTACTCGCGCTGTATGAGCAATATGGAATTAATTCTGACCGCATCCTGATTAAGATCGCATCGACTTGGGAAGGTATTCAGGCAGCGAAAGCATTGGAAGAAGAAGGTATCCATACCAACCTGACCTTATTGTTTGGCCAGCATCAGGCCCATGCCTGCGCTGATGCCAAAGTGACTTTAATCTCGCCTTTTGTCGGCCGCATTCTAGACTGGTACAAAAAAGCGGAAGGTGTTGAGTCGTATCCAATTGAAAAAGATCCGGGCGTACTCTCAGTGAAGCGCATTTATGAATTCTATAAAGCGCATGGGATTAAAACTGAAATCATGGGTGCAAGCTTCCGTAGTATTGAGCAGGTTTTGGGCCTCAGCGGTTGTGATCTACTGACTGTTGCACCAAACTTGCTGGAACAACTTGAAAATGATCAGCGTGAAGTTCAGGCTCAGCTTTCAGCCAAAGATATTCAATCTCAAGGTGAACTGAGTCCAATCAGTCATGCCGATTTTGATGCACAACTGAAACAGGACCAGATGGCCAGTGAATTACTGCAAGGTGGTATCGATGGCTTTATCAAGGCACGTGAGCAACTGGCGGCTTTATTAAAGGAAAGTTTTTTGAGCACCACCTAAATTCACAGCGAATTTATAGAATTTCTCCAGGCCGATGTTGCTATAATGCCGCATCGGCTTTTTTCATTTTTGCGAGTTCTTCGTGTTTGGTATCACAGATCTAACGACCTTTATTATTGGGACAACGTTAATTGTGTTACTGCCGGGGCCGAATTCCCTCTATGTCATGTCAATTGCCTCTCGTTTTGGCATCAAGACCGGTTATATGGGTGCCTTAGGGGTTTATACCGGTGACTTGATTCTGATCCTATGTACGGCGTTAGGCGCAGCCTCTCTACTTCATGCGTTTCCCGTGCTGTTTATTGCCCTGAAAATTATCGGTGCTGTTTATCTCAGTTATCTTGGTATCAAACTGATCATTGCCGCCTATCAGACTTTCTTTCCGAAACAGTCGTCACAACGTGTTCAGATTAAAAAGACTACTCCTGAAACTGTCGGGTCGATTCAGCCCTTCCGTACAGCATTAACAATCAGTGTTTTAAATCCTAAAGCGATTCTGTTCTACCTGTCTTTTTTCGTGCAGTTTGTTGATCCTGTTTACCCTTATCCGGCACTGACTTTTGCACTCTTGGCTTTAATCCTGCAACTGATCAGCATGACCTACCTTTCAATCCTGATCTTTTCCGGGGTCAAACTCGCGAGCTATTTCAACCAGAATTATAAATTGACGGCTGGCGGGGTTGCTTCAGTAGGAATTCTCTTCTGCGGGTTCGGAATTAAACTGGCGACTTCAACCTTCTAAAAATTAGCAGCTTTCTGGCAAGAGCAGCTCTTTCTAAAATTGTTAAAAACATTGTGTTGATATATGAAAAGCGTATGATTTAAACGCATTTAAAAATAGTGTTATGGATGATGCCTAAACTTTTACAAGATCTCTCCTTTCCTGCCATCATGGCGGGTTTTATTACCTGCATGATTGGGATCAGCGTATCCGCGGTACTGGTCATTGAAGCAGCCCAAAGCCTGGGTGCAAATGCAGCGCAAATCAGTTCCTGGTTATGGGCACTCGGTATAGGTATTGGGGTTTCCGGCTTGCTGCTTTCCTGGAAATATCGCTATCCGATTTCCACCGCATGGTCGACAGCCGGTCTGGCGTTAATTATTGCCTCCGCAGGCCATTACAGTCTGGCCGAAGCGATTGGCGCTTTTCTGATTTGCGGCATCCTGATTGCCTGTCTGGGATTTTTCGGAATATTTGACCGGATTTTTCAGTTTATTCCGCAAAGCTTGACCAGTGCCATGCTGGCTGGTGTCTTGCTGAAATTTGGTATTTCAGTATTTGGCAGCCTGCAACAATCCTGGAGCTTTGTGCTTACCGTACTGGCCATTTATCTCATTTCCAAAAAACTGAGTACCCGTTATAGCATTGTCATTACTGTGCTGCTTGCAATTGCACTCTGTCCGTTCTTTATCGATTTTACGCTTCCACATTTGGACTGGAGCATCGCTCAGCCTGTATGGACCACACCAGAATTTAGCCTGCAAGCTATTTTAGGACTGGCTCTTCCGCTGATGGTGATTAATCTGGCTTCACAATATTTACCTGGCCTGGCCGTGATTAAAAGCTATGGCTATCCACCCAAGGTGAATCCAATTTTAGGCTGGACGGGCCTCACTCAGGCACTACTCGCTCCCTTTGGCTGTTTCAGTGTTAATCTTGCCGCGATTAGCGCAGCAGTCAGTCTGGATGCACAAGCCCATCCTGATCCGGCTAAGCGTTATATCGCAGGTATGAGCTGTGGACTATTTTATATCCTGATGGGTTTCTTCGCTGCAACCCTGACCAGCTTATTGATGGCTTTTCCGGGTATTCTGATTACGGTTCTGGCTGGCATTGCCCTATTTGGTACCATTGGCCACAACATTGCACTGGCTTTTCAGGACACTCATGACCGGGAAGCCGCACTGATGACCTTTCTGTTCAGTGCATCCAATATCCAGTTTTTCGGCATTGGTTCTGCTTTCTGGGGCCTACTGCTTGGTTTGATGGTTTATTTACTATTTAAGCTTAAACCTCAGTTGGGTTAAATTTATAAAAGTAGAGATGACTTATGTCTATCTTTTTTTAATGCC
Organism: Acinetobacter sp. NIOH-H-8; assembly: GCF_046635365.1. NCBI lineage: Bacteria > Pseudomonadati > Pseudomonadota > Gammaproteobacteria > Moraxellales > Moraxellaceae > Acinetobacter > Acinetobacter sp. NIOH-H-8. The sequence continues at coordinate 507 of NZ_JBHDVN010000014.1, read as the reverse complement.
CTGCTGCTTGAGAAAACAGATTTATGACCACTACACCGGAAATAATCAGTGCAATACCAATAAAAGCAGGAAGATCCAACGCCTGCTTAAATACAATATAACCGACAATGGCCGTGAGAATGATCCCGACACCGGCCCAGATCGCATAAGCAATGCCTAAAGGAATCACCTTAATCACCTGAGACAGTAAATAAAACGCGATACAGAATAAAACAACCACCGCTAAAGAAGGCCACAAACGGGTAAAGCCTTCAGATTTTACCAGAAATGTAGAGCCAGTGACTTCGGCAATAATGGCCAAACCCAACAAAAAATATGCCCAAGTTGCAGGATTCATTTTTTCACTCTCCAAATTTATCTTTCCTAGACCAAAACTTAGTTATAGTCAAATCATTATAAAACCAATACAATGGTGCAATGAGTTATTCAGAACATTTTAGACGTAAAATTTTAGCTAAACTTGAGGAAGGTTATTCTATTCGAGCGGTAGCTGCACAATTTGAAATT
>NZ_JBHDVN010000013.1:0-70194 GCF_046635365.1 Acinetobacter sp. NIOH-H-8 | reverse complement strand
TTCTATCTAAAGTCAGTTGCACTTGGTCGAATGAAAACATATTGAAAATCAACTGAGAAATTTGACGATAATCAAAATACTGACCTGCAAAGAAGCGCTGCATACGTCGATAAAATGATTGTGGTAAGCACTTGATGGGCAAGGCTTTAGATGCAGAAGAAAGATTACATGTTTGCTTTAAAATAATCACAAGCATGATGAGCGCAAAGCACTTTAAATGTGACTTGTTCCATTTTAGATATTTGTTTAAGATAAGATATAACTCATTGAGATGTGTCATAGTATTCGTCGTTAGAAAACAATTATTATGACATTATTTCAATGAGTTATCTATTTTTGTCGTGTACAGAGTATTTTTTTAATCAATTAAAAAACATCGTATACGTCATAAAATCTAAAGGCATAAAAAAAGAGGGTAGACCTTTATTGGATCTCCCTCTATTTGTTTAATGGTTTCTTATGACAGGTTGTTTTTAAAGTACTCAATCAGTCTTAAATAAACAGTGTTCGCCATAAAATGTGAGCTATGCAGCGCATTAAAATCTGCGACATCTTCAAAACATTCAGTCAGTAATGCACTGGCGAAACCTTTATTCCATGTATTGAACTTTTCCAGTTCTGCATCTGACAGCAAATCATATTGAATCATGTCATTAATGGCCTGGCGTTGTAAATTAATCGCCACATCCATGACTTCGCCCTCAATCAATGCATGAGAATCATCAGGATTGAATCTAAATGATTCGTGAGCGTCTGCGATGACTTGAGCCTGTAACGGTGCATTGACTTCAATGCAGTAGGCTTGTGACTTGTGTTGGTGAAATAAAACGACATCCAGTTCAATGTTAAAAATAAACTGCGGATCTGCTTTGGTTGCTACGCCAATCACATTGATGACGCAACTTGGTAAACCGTCATACGCTTGGGTGAAGCTTTGTAGCAAGTGGCGCACATTAGCAGTACCAGCATTAAATTTTTGTAGTTGCATTGTCGTATCTCCAAGTTTTAAGCAATGAGCTTTGATGTAATAATTATATCGGTGCATGTAGACTGAATAACTTTTCAGTAAAAGTATTTCGGCTGATAGGCTCATGATTTCAAGTTATTTTTAATCAATTAAAAACACCGTTTACGGCCATCATCTTATGAAAGGAATAAGCTATGGGTGCTTATTCCTGGTGGGTGTAATTAGTGCGGTTCTACGTCATACGTGTTTTCATTTTCTTTAAGTCTGGCTTTTTCACGCTTCAGTCTTAAACGCTCCTGATGTTCCCTGTATAGGTTGGTGAGTTGACCGACTGGCAAATGTAGAAACTTTAGATCAATGTTTCTTACCCAACTATCAACAGCAAGCTTTTTGCTTTTTTTAACGTCTGGCACTTCGTAATGATCACGCTTGATTGCGCCTTTTACGGCATTTAACACGAGATCCGCGGTAGCTTCATTCCAGCACTTGAATAATTTAATGCCTTTAAACGCCTTATATTTTGCTGGTACTTTTTCACTGTACTTAAACAGCTCTCCAGTAGATGTCACGGCGATAAACCAGTCACAACGGACAAGCTTCATCGTTTCTATACGTTTTAATTCGTTTTTTTCTTTTTGTTGTTCTATTTCTTGCATATTCGCAAAGCCGAATAAGTCAGGGTTGTCAATTTTCATAGTCGCCATTTGAATTTTTTATACCTCTCAATGAACGTTCGGATCTCAAAAAAACCTAGCATTGGTTGGTCAATGCTAGGTGTTGTGTTTATTGGTCTTCAGGCATCATAAAAGTAATGATAGGCTCACCATTCACACCAGGCCCAACCGTAGCAATATTGGTGATTAAGGTGTCAGAAAAGGTATGCGGTGTATCTTGTAGAGCATATTTAAACTTAACGCTTTGGTCATTAAGTGCAACTGAACCACGAACGCTCATGTTCAACATATCAAAGATGGTATATCCCATTAAATCATTGATTTTTTCAGCATCAGCTTCCGTACCATTCGGAAAAATTGCTTTTGCAGCTGTCAGGTGCTTGTTATACAAGTTGCTTGTAATATAAACAGGGAACTTATAGAACTGTTTGCAATCTTTGGCATGTTCTTCTTTATCGCTAAGGCAAAGAATCACGCCCTCTTCTAAAGCGTCTTGTAAAGAAAAAACAGTGATGACTTCAGCACCAGCGAAAAAATTATTCATAATAGCTACTCCATGTTTTAAGCAATTGCTTTTGATGTTTTAATTATAATAAATCCATAAACCTTAAAACTATTTTTTAAAAAAAAGATAGTATTTATTTAGGTTTAACAAATATAATTAATATAGCTTTTAATATATATTTGGGGTTTTAGGTGGTACTAACAGGAACAATTAAAAAATATAATAATGAGCGTGGTTTTGGTTTTATATCTACGAGTAATTTTGGTGATGTATTTTTCCATATTAAGGATTTTCAGAAAGGCGAACAGCCAATAGTAGGTCGAGAGGTCTATTTCGAGGTAGTTAAAAAAGAAAATAAAAATAGGGCAATCCATGTTTACTATTCCGACCATGAACAAACGCATGACAAGCAAAAATCATTGCCACTATATCTATGGATAATTTTTATTAGCATAGCTATTGGGGTGGCATATCTAGGTAGCATTCAATTAAAGAAATATCTATATAAAGATAATCAAACTACAAATGCTATATATCAAAAGCCAGTAGCCTATAAGTGCGATGGTCGTAAGCATTGCTCTCAAATGCGATCTAAAGAAGAAGCTGATTGGTTTGTGAAAAACTGCCCAGATACCATGATGGATGGTGACGGCGATGGCGATGCTTGTGAAAATGATTCAAGGTGGTAGTTGTATAGTTTCAGACAATAAAAAATGAGCTATTAATACTTAATTAATAACTCATTCCTTAGGTTGATTTTAGATTTCTGCCAGTGTTTTACCGTCTTGTAATTCATTAATCTGCGCCAGTGTGACAGCTTGAGCGTCATATTCTTCTGTCACATACGATACAATTTCTTCTATTGAGCATTCACCAACTACACCCCAAAGCACAAAATTGGTATGGGTTTTTTCATTCCAGACCTGCTCAACTTGTTCTAGATCCAGATGCCCAATACTCACAAAAATGTCATAAGCCAATGCCCAATTTTCGTAACGGCTGACAGATTCATCAATGATAGGATCATCAGACATTAAATAGGTCATCATTGCCTTAGCTTTACAGAACTTTTGCATTGTTTCGTTTAAAGTTGTCATAAACATCATCTCATATTGATTGGTTTAAAATCATTTTATGCTGACAGGTGGTGTCAAAAACTTATTCAAAAACAAAATTATTCCAAACCATTTTTAATCAATTAAAAAACATCGCTTGCGGTTTTCATCCTAAAAAGGTGCCAAATGGCACCCTAATTTACAGCGATCCACAACCCTCCTTGTTGAATGCGCCTGGTGGAACCGTCCAGTTATCCGTGAACACTGGTAGGTAATAACTTTCAATTTTGGACTGTACCAGTGCTTCCATATCCTGAATGTCGAATGGCTCAATGCCATTGCTCAGACTGACGACATCGATCTTTGAGCGACTGATCGTACAATCAAACTTTTGTTCATAACCAGCGATCAGCTGAGCGCGTTCAGGGTAGTAGGTGCTGATGGTTGACCAGATTTTAGGACTGTTGAAGATACAGGTCATGCATGAGCTACGGCCCCAACCTAAGCGATATGGCACTGGTGGAGTAACCTTGTACTTCTCCAGTAACTCCCATACTTGCTCTTCAGTGAAGTGAAGCACGTTCTTCCACCAGTCAACGCGTCTTGCTTTCTTACCGCTTCTACGGTCGCATGGGTGCGGTTCTAGCTGGTTGTACTTACTGCGGTTTGGTGACTCTTCACGGCGTTCACCAGTGATAAAACAAATGTTCTTGCCGTCAAAGCGTTCTTGGTTGTTCAATGCTCTGCGTCCGACATCGATCTTTAACGCTGAAGAACACCAGCGCGTCATGAGGCTGGCTGCTTGTTGTGGGAACTTCAAGCGTGTGCCTGGTTTACTGCGGTTGTTGTCGCGTTCAAGCTTAATTAAGCCCTCTGGTGTTTCTACGAAGTGGGGTTTTGAGTAGCTGTTTTCTTTGAGCATTTCGCCAAGGAAACCGCCCTCGAGCCAACTGAAGTACAATGGTGTGTCGAATGCCTGAGCGAATGCTTTGGTATAGTTTTCCATGAACACCCAATCCATGAACGGCTGGTTTTCTTCATCAATTTTGTGGTGCCAAAGCTCAATTTTGCTTTTATCTACTCCAGCCTCCAGTAAGCGCAAATACGCTGCAATCGAATCCTTACCGCCACTTAAGCAGACAATAAAAATGTCATAGATACTTAGATCGATGTCTGGTGCTTCATGAAAAACATGCTCAGCCAGTTCTTTGTTTAGATCGGTACCAGACAGCAACTCCAGTTGCCCGGCTATTGTTGGGATGATGACTTGATCATCGTACTTATGCGCTGTATTCATTCGACTTACTCCAGATTTAAGGCTTTGTGCCTTGCTTGCTATGGATTAAGTATAGAGGGGTGTACCAGGGGAAAAACTTTTCTCAAAATTTAAAATTATTGAAAATATTTTAACCAATTAAAATCATCGTAAGCGGTTATAACGTCTAGCAAAACGGCATTGCGCCGTTTCGGTGGTTACTTATATTTTTGGATGATGCGTTCAATAAATCGAATCATTGTGTCCTTATCAATTTTGGCCTGGTCGTAATTGTCATAGCTAAACATCACCAAAGCATCTTCCTGAGTGATGCCAAAAAACTCACGTACTGCTTTCCACTGGTAAACGACTGGTACAGTGACAACAGGCGCATCTTTTAGCTCTTCATTGCTGAGTATTTTTTCATACATGAAGATTGGCCCAACAGAACCATGAAAATTGAAACCTAGATTTTGGAAATACTCGACAGACGTAGCCCAACCAATCAGGCATCCTACAATATTTTTATCTAACAATTCTTCAGTGGTGAAACCTGAAAAGAAATCGGTGTGTTGTTCTGTATGGCTTGCGTCATAATCACGCCAAATGTCGAAATCAAAGCTTTCATCAGGAATGACCTCGATCACTAGCTCAATCAGCTTTTCTAAACGCTCAACGGTCGTTGCTTTGTTCATATCTGCTCCAAGTTTTAGGCAGTGTGCCAAAAGGGGTAGCGGTACATACTGGCGCACGTACCGCTTTTGGATTTACAAATCCAGTTGAATTAAGAACAGTGGTAAAGGTGCATCACTATCTTGTGTAATGAGCATAGGCAAGAAGAAACTAAATCCCTCAAAAAACACGCCCATATCGTAATCATCTTGAAAAGAAAAGGGCTGTGAAGTGATGCTGACATTCTCAATAGCACTAATTAGTGCCTCGATGTTGGTGTGTTTTGATGTATCGATCACATACACACGAAAACCGGCTTCTGTGATGTTAGGTATCTGTTGTACTTGCTGTGGCAAGTAAAAGCCAAGTTCATTGATAGCACTGACGAGTTGCGGATTTTCAATTGTCATGGGTAGGTTTCCTTATTGAACTACTTTTGCGTTATTTAAATTTTGCAATGCGATATGCGTTAAACGTTGATTAATGATTCCGTCATACGGCGAAATGAAATCCTCTTGCCAGTTATGCATGAGATGTTCAATCGGGTATGTTTCCAGATATTCTTCTAATGCTTCATTCGGCTTAGGAACGAAAGCTAATGGCTCTTTAATGTTGTAATTGCTGGCGATGTATTCCAGTGGATCACAATCACCTGGTACGTTGACCGTAGCAACAAACTCAAGATAAGCACCATCGGGAAAAAACTTATTGAAGCAATCAACCACAACAGATATTTCACGGACTTCATCATCATTTAAAGTGAACTCACGGACTTCGTTATCCAGTGCAACAATTGAGCTAGATAACAAGTGGTCAAGGTCTTGTGGACGGATGTTCACGTAATTAATAACTTGGTTGATATGATGAATAATCTCGTCTTTGATTCGGTCTTCAAAAGCGTAGTTGCTGTCAAAAATAATATGATCGACATCTTCATAATTGAGTCCAAAAAACTCACGTACTGCTTCAGAACCGCGATAAACAACATTTGTTTTGAGTTCTTCATAAGTGAATGGCTCACCAGTATTCGCACGGAATGGTGCATAAAGGGGAACGCCGTCTAACATCATGAAGTTAAGTCTTTTAAATGTTTCATCAGCTGTCGCCCAACCTATGACGCAACAATTAGCATCACTATTTATAAGTTGAGCAAAAGTCATATTGTCGGTACCTGGGATCGTGCGCCATAAATCCAGATCAAAACGCTCATGTGGTACTTGCTTGATGATATTTTTTAAATGATTTAGCTTATCAAGTTGATTCATTACAGGACTCCAAGTTTTAAGCAATTGCTTTCGATAGAGCCATTTTATTTAAAAAATACTAATGAATAACTTTATTGGAATTAATTAACTGACCTAAAACTCGTAATGGATATTTGAAAATATTTTAATCAATTAAAATCATCGTATACGTTTTAAGCCATGCTTAGACGGCGTATATACCGGTCTATTTTTATAATGCAAAAAAAAGAGTACTTAAGTTCGGACTTAAATACTCTTAATGAGTTGGGGCATTATTCCCGATTGGCTAAGTTGAAAAATAGTGAATACATTGCATTCTTAAATAACCAAAAGGTGAGGGGATTATCCGCTTCATCTTTAGACTGGTGGCGAATGATATTCCAGTTGAAATACTTTTCTGAATAGCCCATGTGAGTGACATAAGCAAAATTACGAACGTCATTTTCTGAAACGTATTGGAATGCTTGTTTAAGCTCATTTTGGGCGTTTTGTTCACCGTCATGGTCAGAAGCATCAGCTTCTAAGATAAGTTCGCGCATGCCGACCATAGCAAGGTATATGACTGCTTCAAAGTCATAGTTCATCATGCGTAGGAAGTGTTTTTTCAAAAAGGCTTCGTCAATGTGTTCAACTTCATTGTAATTTTTAAGTGCGCTTAGACCATGCACACCAAAGATATATTTAAGTACACGAAATTGAGCGCATAACGGCAAGTTTTCACCCTCCACATGTGAGCAAAGGGCGGTGTAGCGGTTCATGTCGATGACTGAGCTTAGAGATTGTTTTAAAGCGCCTAATAGCATTGTTATATCCTTTTTCGGGTTTTGTTTATTGTATGGTGTACGGTTAAGCAAGAAACGTGTTAACTAAATGAGTTGTGTCATGGTGTTGAGATAACTTTTCGGCATCCATGTCGTTATGTTCTTCATAGATAGTTTTTAAGGTTTTAATGGTTTCATGCATCAAGGTTTCATGATGCTCAGTATTGAATTTGAACTTTTGGCATTCTTTAGCAAGGGATACTCGAACCTTGAATTTTTCTAAAAATTCGATGGTTTTATTGGTGGTGTCGCTTTCACATCCAAAGTAACAAACATTATCAATATGCAATGCGGTTGTTTTCAGCATTAATGGATTTTTATTAAACACAAAATAAGCAAAAATGCAGCTTTCTCGACTGTTGTAAGTAATGTAAGACTTCTCAACATTAATTGCGTCCACTGATTTAAACCAAACAACGCCATCGTCATAGGTTTCAGCATGGCTTGAGAAAAGCATATAAATTAAGGTGTCGATAATTTCTGCGGTGCTGTTGCCGATAATTAAATGATTCAGACTTGAATCACTTCCGTTTGTAAATTGGTATTGAGCGACCACTTTATTTGCAAATTGATGTGCTGCGTTATTCATTATTCATCTCCAAGTTTCGGACAATATTTTCCTAAGGTTTTATTTTAATCTGAGCCACTTCATTAGAAATTTTTCTCAAAAAAAAGATTCTTTTTTCAAGAATCTTTTAATCAATTAAAAGCCATCGTATACGGATTAATCTAATTATCCGTAACTCGGTGAATCATCATCATTTGATTTATCCTGGTCATTTTCCTGTTCTTGCTCTTGTTCTTCCGTATTTTCAAGCTTCAGGACTAGATCGTATGGTTCAATGATATTGTCCATGACTTTTAAAAGGTAAGAGAGGTCTTGTTCCATCGGTTCTAGGTTTTCATAGTTTTCACCGACATAAAGCTCTTGATCTGTCAGTGAACGTTTAAACGCATAGTTCCAATCTGATACGGCGACCTTGCTATATACCATGGTGTAACCAGCATCATTCGCCAGCTGGTTCATCATCAGTTTAGCAGCGCGACCGTTACCCTCTTCAAAAGGGTGAGCTTCATTTAACTTGGCATAAAGCTGAGTGAACTCTTGCACAAACTGGTCTTTGTCCAAACCTTTCAGGTGGTCTTTTTCTTTAACCGCCTGTGAGAACTTATTCAGTTCATCAGGGATCAGGTTTTTATCTAGGAAATGACCGATTTCATAATTACCGTTCGGGTCGATCGCACGTTTAGAAATGTCGTCCAGACGCACTTCTCCAGCCCAATCGTAAATATGCTCAAAGATTTTTTCATGGATTTTAGAGAGGTGGTCGAGATCGTAATTGCCACGTAAAGGCGAAATTTCCATTTTCGCTATTCGATGTTCCGTGATTTCTTTTTCCAGTGCCTTTTTATAGTCGCCTTGCGCTTGGCAACTGGTAGGTTGAGATAAGATGTCTTTTGCATCTAAATAAAACTCAAGTTTATCGTCCATATTGTTCTACTTATGAGTGATTGGGTTTGGTAATCCGCTGTAAGCTAGATTAGGTTGTATTCGCGATGATTAGGCTTTGTTTTTAAGTGCATTCCATTTTTTCATCAATGCAGCTTCTTCCTCGTCAAATGTTGTTTGACCAGTTGCTAAGCGCTCCATACGTGCGTTTGATGATGCTTCACATGCTTTAACAATGTGAGGGGAGAACTCTTGAGCTACATTGCCTTGAGCAGAACGGTATGCAGCACGTACACGGTCTTCGTATTTCACTTCTTCAGACATATCGGTTTCCTGTATCAACAATCTGTAAATTACAATAATTGTAACCCCAAACAAGGGGGAGATTCTTGCTAAATTGCGTATAAACAATCTTATTGGTATATACCGATTAACAAAATCAAATAAGATTAAAATTCCAAAAAAATCAAATATCGTATATTAAGTATATAATTTAAGTATATACAGGAAAGTCGTTAAACATGAACGTATTCAAAACACTAAAACTATCTGCAGTTGCAATAATCTCAGTGTCTATGTCGTGCGCTGTTTTAGCTAATAGTTCTTTAAATAACCTGAATACAAACAGCTTAAAATCTGCTGTTGCGCTTTCTCCTACTGCTGAAAACAAACGTAAAGTTGAGCGTTTACTTAACACTAAAACACCGTACCAGATTGAAACTGGTGCGGTACTTAAAAAAGTGAAGTATTCAAAACACTTTAATATGAACGTTCAGATGTCTAGCAAAACTGCAGATAAATACTCTTCTGATGAAACTGACTCTTTAAACCGCTTTGTGAATGAAAAGATTCATCCGTTTTATTGCTCTGTATTCGCCAATGCTCCAGTTAAACCAGATCTGTATGTAGACATCGTGGACAATCAGGGTGAATCATTCTTTGGAAGTGCTGAGCGCTATTCAGATACTTGCCAATAGTTTTAAGGGCTAAATATTACATAGATCTGTTAACGCCGTTTTAGGCAAAAAAATAGACCGCTTAATTGCGGTCTATTTGTTTTTATACTGGCACCTAAAACCTTATGGAAAAGTCTTAGGTAGCACCGCTGTATAGCCTACGATCTTGCGTATTTTGATCTGCATATCTAGATGCAACGGCTGTACTGTCAACCGATTGAAGTAAGACTTAATCTCGCGCATCCACGCGTGGAAACGATCATCACAATGACGCATAAGCTTCTTAAGGTGATTGCGGTCAGCTTCTTGTAAGAAACTGAGTTCGCTGTCGATTGACCAAAGATCAATATCCTGATCATTTATACATAACAAGTACTGCGTATCAACGACCAATGAAGATACCAACTTGCCTTGGTCTTGCTTGTAGATCAGCTCAAAATCAACTAGTGCATCTAAAGCGCCGTTGATATTTTCGATTTGAATGTCACGGCGTAAACGTACTGGTAGCTCCAGCAGTACAGTATTCTTATTTGACTGGTAATAATCAGCACGGACTTGGCTATCCCATGCAATATTTTCAAACATAAAATTTTGAAAAGAGGTGAGAGAATCTTCTTGTAGACCAACAACTTTTGTTTTAGATAAGATTTTAAAGTTCATATAATTTCTCCAAATGGTGAGCATTGAGCCCATACATTCATTATATTTCACTGTACCTTTTCAAAACTTTTTTCAAAAAATATAGATTGTTTTAATGCTGTCCACGTTTACATTACATAGACAATGGCAAGAAATCTAATTAAACTGACCTTGAATAAGAAATGCGTTCAAGTGATTTGTGTTTTTTTATTCACCTTTCAATTTTAAAGAGCCAGGCGTTTTGCGTCTGGTTCTTTGCTTTCTGGTATATACCAAGCACATTTTTTTAATGTGCATTGACCAATCTCAATAATAAAGTTTCAGTTTTAAAGCTTATTTATCGCTACGATTAAGCTAGTTGCTAGATGGGCTTTAAGATATGAATGCATCAAGTACAATAGCTTTAATGGCGGTATCTATTGGTTTTCCAGTGGTATTAAACTTTGACTTTGCTTTTACTTATTTAATTGTTTTTGCCTTATTCCTCTGCACGATCGCTTTAATGTTTATGATAGTTTTTATTGTTCATAACGGTACTGTGACGGAAAAGATTAGCGCAATAATTAAAAGGATGTTCTTTTTTGCTGGTTATTGCGCTTGTGTATTAGGTGCGGTTTTGTTTACAAGATGCCTAGTCTAGTACGTTAATATTTAATGCATATTTGCTAAATAAGTAATACCCAATCATACAGATCGCTAAAGTAACTACCGTCACTTTACGCGTTGAGTTCACAACTTCAGCACTATCTTTCTTGCTATTAAAAATACCAACTTTGACTAACTTAAACACTGAGTCAAAAAGGGTGATGGCAAACCACGTTCCTAAAAAGTAAATCGCCATGGTCAAATATTCCTGTTTGTGCAACACATACTTATATAAATAGACCAGTGTAGTGACCACAATTAATGAAAATGAAGCGCCATAGTGCAAGGTTTTGACGGCATTGCGATGTTGTTTTTCATTGTTGATGTTAATCGCTGCGTTGATAAAACAAAAAATTGCCAATTGTCCAATGATGACGACAATCCCCATTGCAAATAATTGGATGTTAAGACCATAAGCCTCTTCCACTAAAATTACGGCGCTTGCAAACGCAAGGAACATTAAATATATGAGATATGGCATGATTCTCTTGGTATGAAGCGATGATATTGGATGATTCTAGGCTAAGGTTCAAAAAAAAAGAAGTATGCTGGTCGCAACATACTTCCGATCTGATCAGGCTTCTACGTTCTGATTGATATAGTTTTTGTAGGCTAATTTCACTTCACTTAAAAGGGCTTCTTTCAAAACACCTTTGTCTTTTATCGTTGGATTGTGCAAACCAAGTGACGCACGGCGCTGTTTAGTGGTGTTTTTATTGGCATCTGTTACCCAAACTGAGTCGATATAATCATCAACTAAAGCATGCAATTCGTTTGGTTTTACTGCATTATCTAAATTGGAAAGTATAGCCTTATTGTTTACGATCGCTAAACTTTCATCATATTCTCGATAGCTTGTACGTAAAGTATTCTTAAAATGAAGCAATTGATCTTCAATTTTTAATTTACCGCCATCAAGCTCGATGTCGATTACAAATGTCGTGATTTTAGATGATAGACCTAAAACACCAACTGATTTAACGCGAACAATAGTATCCATAACAACTCCAAGGTTTTGAGCAATTAGCTCAGGTAAAACGGTTAAACTTTTGTGAGATCTGCTTCAATATCTATCAGCAATTCTTTTACTGCTTTCATGTGTGGCAATAAAGTATAGGTGTTTATTTCGCTATTAAATGCACCAGCTTCAAGTTGTACACCAGCAATAAACGGCTCATTGATTAAGTTGTTGCCAATGAGATGACTTAAGCAAGCCTGTACCAGTTCGTTATTTTCTTCAGACTTAACCAGTAGGGGATACAAAACCACGAGTATTGGTAAATCACAAAACTCCATGTTGTTTGCATCAAGTAGCTGTTTAAGTGCATCCTTAATATCTTCGTTGAGAACCAACAGTTCTAAACCTTTTTTCATGTCTTTATAGGCGTTATCAATGGCCACTTCGGAAAAGTAAAACCAATCGCGCTGGTCATCGAGCATGAAGCTATCTAATGCAGCGATTTTCTGTAAGATCTGCAATTGTTCAGGGTTGAACGTGCGAATCGCTGTTCCATTGATTTTATGCTGTAACAACAGCTTTAACGCCTTTTGCGCTTGATCGTTTAACTGCTGTACTTCTTGATTGAAGAAACTGCATAACTGATTCGACAGATCTACAAAGATAGAATTGTCATAGCAATCAGGTACCACGTTTTGAGTGGATAGCAACATAAAGCCATTTTCTGACAGCTCAGGATTCATATAGATACAAAGATTATGATCTTCGGTCAGCTCTGCAAAACCTTTTAAAGTGGTATATGCAATTTCATGATTAGGCAATTCAATGCCAGCATGGATATTAATGTGAAAGCTTGGGCTTTGGTCGCCGTGGTCTTGATCTGCAGTACTGATCATAGATAACAGGGTTTCCAAAAGCGCCGTATTCTTACGAATAGGCGCCATAGCTTCATTAATTAAGATAAAGCTACTATTCATTAAAGTGCCTCCAAGAATAGTGAGCCCACAATATCAGTATTGAGTGGGTTAATTTCAATGAATTCGACTAGCTCCAGCGCTTTATCAAGTGTGAGTTCCTTAGCGCGGAAATCAAAAAGTGTATCCACGCCAACGCCATCAATCACACCATATGAAGACATCAACTCTTCCAATTCAGGGATATTTTGATAATTTTCTTCAGCCAAGTTTTCCAAGGTCAAAAGGGCATTATCTACATGTGATTTGAACATGTGAGCAAGGAAGAAAGCTAAACGGTGCTCATGAGGTGCTCGAATGAAGAAATACTCACTATGCTCGTCATCGTTAGAATCCTGGCGTGACGCTTTAACCAAGAACAAAGGTAAATTGTCAGTACTGCCGTAAACTTCGTTAAAATCGATCGGGCAAAAATTAGGGTTTAAATTCATGAGCTTTCTCCAAGTTTTAAGCTATTTGCTTGATTTGGTTTCATTATATTAAGAATATGAACGGATAAAGTTTTTTTAAAAAATACTTATTTAAGCATCCAGAAAGAATTAATAATGACGAGCGCCATTGCAGCGCTAAAAATTCAAAACCTTTTTTAATCAATTAAAAAAACATCGTTTACGTTTTTAAGCGCAACTTTAAGAGATTTCTCTCTTAAAGGCTTGGTTTATTCAAAAGTGTTGGTGTATAAGTCGGTCTTAATAAGATTAAACACATACTCGCATTCAACAACGAGATTTGCATATTCATCATCAAAACATTGTTCATCTTCAAGCATAATTTCAAGATTTAAAGGCTCAATCACTGAATAAGGTTTTTTGACGCCAGTTTCTTTGTAATTTGAAATAATGACCTGAATAGCTCCAGATGCGAAGTCACCCTCAAGCGTATGGCTAAAGTAGAAACGGTTTCTTGTATCGCTGTGAGTGCTGTCGATAGGTTCTAAAGCTGTACCAAACTTGTAGGTAGTCAGCAACTCTATAACGTCTTGAGCAAATGTCGAGTTTAAAGGGGCATCACTTTTTAGGTTGAATGCAATGTCTTTAAACTGCTTCAAGATTTCTTGCTCTTTAGACTCGTTAAAGTTTTTGAAATATTCGTCAAACTTATGCTCACCATGATTCGACAAAAGTTTATGGTGGTAGTTGTATTCGTCTACCACAGTCAACAGGTCAAGTTTTTGCAATAATTCAAACTCGTCTTTTGTAATTTCTTTAAAACCTAAAACGTAAAAAGAATCACCGCTGATTTCCCAAGAGTCATAGCGAGTTTTAAAATCATGTTCTTCTAATAAGGTTTCAATGTCTTCAAGTTCTTCACTCTCATAGCTTGAATACTTAAACAGGGTGTAATTAACCAATTCCATTAAAGCTGGCACTTCTGAAATTTTCTTAGAGGCATATAAGCCGATATTAAAATCACAAATACGGATACCAATTGGTAGTGCTGATGTTTCGTTAATCGCAAGATTCATCATGAGATACTTGTGCATATTAATTTACCTAACAGGTTGAATGTATTTTTAGATTAATGGATTTAAAGTGGGAATAACTTATGCTTAAAAATTAGAATAGCCATGGAATAAGTCGAATATTTTAATCAATTAAAAGTACCGTATGCGGTTGTAAACAAAACGCACTGGTGTATATTTGATATATCCAAATTTTCGAGATTAGTTATGGAAGTTGAAAACCTAAGTAAAGACCAGTTAGAAGACCTAATTAAAAAGGCACAAAACCAAATTGTTGTAGTAGAGAATAAGAAACTTGATGACGGTTATCTCAAAATGTTTGAGATCGCAAAAGAATTAGGCTTAACTATTCTTGAATTAAATGAGCACGGCGAAAATCGTAAATTAAATAAAAAGCCAGTGGTTAAAGCAGATCCTAAATATCGCAACCCGAATAACCACAAAGAAGTGTGGGCCGGTCGTGGTAAACGTCCATCCTGGTTAAATCGTGAGATTGAATCTGGTAAAACATTAGAAAGTTTTCTTATCGTATAAATATTAAAAGGGCTTAAATGATTTAAGCCCTTTTTTTAAATGCCATTGTCAGTGTTGTTTAGAGCAGGTGCGCGATTACTTAACAAAGTTCAGCTTTGATGTGTTCTAACACATCATCTTCAACACCCTCATTAGAAAATGCTTCAATGAATTCATTCAGGTTTTCATTGCTTAATGGCAAACTTCCGTATTGATCTACTGCAATCATTTGTGAGTTATGCACCAGATATTCAATACTGCAGTCAACAGAACAAAAGGTTTCTTGAATTACATCATTCACCTGATGGCCAGACTTTTTATCGTTAGTATCAATATCACTATTACAGTGAGGGCAAGTAAATAATCCCATTACGCAACTCCTTTCTCAATTAAGCTAATTACACCGTGTTCTAATTGATCATCAAACCAGTGCCAGATAATGAAGCGGTCTGTACCTTTGCCCCATAGATGAAAGTCTTCTTCGATTTCATCATCATTGTTTATCGGGGTGTTGCCAAACTCTTCCCATAATGTTTTATGGGTTTTGCCTTGCAAGCTTAATACGCCATTTTCAGAATTTGCTTCAAACCAATCTAGGATCTGATAGCGATATGTACCTTTATTCCAGATATGGAATTCGCATGGTAAGGAATTAGATTCATCAAATTGAATCTGCTGTAATTCACTCCATAACTGGTCTATTGATTTAGCCATGCTTTATAACTCCTTGCTTAATAATTCAATTTTAATAAATAAAAGCGCTCAAAAACTTTTCTTAAAAAACATATAAAATCTGCTAATAATTCCTTTTGGAAAAATACTATCTAAGCAAAACTATTGTTATTATCGAGTGAGCTTATTAAGAGGTTTAAGCATGAATCTAGATAAATACGTTAAAACAGATATAGACGATGGCAATGGTCACATTTGGCTTAAATTTACGAATGATTCAGGTAATGATACTTTTGCTTGTAGTCAATGTGGCTATTTGAGACGGGTAGATAGTAATAATCGCCCACTAAACAAAAAGTGTGTTGGTAAAGTGAAAATCACGCTGCGTTAAAATTGAGATTTACAAAAACAAAATAAGAGCCAATATGGAAGAAAACCTTACCTCCTTTGAACACCAATCGCCATAGAGAGGGCGTCGGGCGCAAGACATCGAGAGACGAGGTGGGGCTAATCCACTACGCAATCAGCGATGCAGACTCCTTGATTACATCCCCCCAGGGGGGATATAGTCACCATATGAAAGAAATGCACAAGCACACCAGCCACCCCGATCTCGTGAAGCGGCTCAAGCGCGCCGAGGGTCATCTACGGCACGTCATCGGGATGATCGAAGGAGAAGAAACCTGCCTCGACATCGCCCGCCAGCTCGCGGCGGTGGAGAGCGCCGTCACAGCGGCCAAGCGGGTTCTGATCCATGACCACATCGACCACTGCCTGTCTCATGATGAGGACTCCGTTCTAGCCGAAATGAAGGCGCTGACTAAACTGCTCTGAGGCCTCTCGATGCTCTCTGTCCTAAAGAACCGCACCTACCGCCACTTGTTCACCGCTCAGGTGATCGCGCTCGTTGGCACGGGCCTGATGACAGTGGCGCTTGGCTTGCTTGCTTACGAGCTGGCCGGGGCGGATGCAGGTGCGGTGCTCGGGACGGCGCTGGCCATCAAGATGCTGGCCTATGTGGGGGTCGCGCCGGTCGCACAGGCCTTCGCCGACTGGCTCCCGCGACGGTTATTGCTCGTAGCGCTGGACCTGATACGAGCGGCCGTCGCGATCTGTTTGCCCTTCGTCACCGAAGTCTGGCAGATCTATCTGCTGATCTTTATCCTGCAAGCGGCATCCGCCGGCTTCACGCCGACTTTCCAGGCCACTATCCCAGACATCCTTCCCGATGAAGAGGAATACACCAAGGCGCTGTCGCTGTCCCGGCTGGCCTATGACCTGGAAAGTTTGATTTCCCCGATACTGGCGGCCGCGCTATTAACCGTCATCAGCTTCCACAATTTATTCACGGGAGCGGTGCTCGGTTTCCTCGTTTCAGCCGCGCTCGTGGTCAGCGTGCGGTTGCCCACAACTGCTCCCGGACCGCGCCGCGGCATTTGGGATCGCACGACGCGCGGCACATGCATCTACCTCGCTACGCCACGCCTGCGGGGCCTGCTGGCGATCAGCTTGGCCGTCTCGGCGGCGGGCGCCATGGTGATAGTGAACACGGTGGTTCTCGTGAAGGCGCGCTTCGGCCTGGGCGAGGTCGAAGTTGCGTGGGCGCTGGCGGCATTCGGAGGCGGGTCGATGCTGGCAGCCTTTGTCCTGCCATCTCTGTTGGAAAAGGTGACCGACCGAGCCGCGATGCTCACCGGCGCTACCGTACTGGTCGTGGGCACGGGAATTGGCGCACTGCTGCCGAGCTATGCGTTGTTGCTGCCGCTGTGGTTGGTCATCGGCTTTGGCTACAGCCTGGCGCAAACGCCATCCGGCCGTCTTCTGCGCCGCTCGGCCCATGCCGAGGACCGCCCCGCGATCTTCGCGGCGCACTTCGCGCTGTCGCACGCCTGTTGGCTCATCTGCTACCCACTGGCCGGCCGCTTCGGCGCGGTCATGGGCTTACCATCGACCTTCATTGTCATGTCTCTGATCGGCTTGGCCGGCGTGGTGCTGGCGCTCTGGCTGTGGCCGGCCAGCGACCCTTCTGACGTGGTGCATGACCACCCCAGCTTGCCGCCGGATCACCCTCATTTACGCACACACGCAGACCGAGGCAAGCACCATCACCAGCTGATTGTGGATGACCTGCACCGTATCTGGCCGAAAGGATAGGCACATTTTCTCGTTGCGGCACCACAACGTATGGCTTCGGCGGCTGGGAAGGGTGAGCGAAAATACTTCACATGAACATGTATTCATGTGTTATATTTTCACCATAGTCAAACACTCAACCAGCAGAGGCGCCCATGTCCCAATCCCATGCACATGACCATGGTCACGACCATGATCACGACCACACCCCCACAGTGACCAGCGCCAACGAGCGCAAGGTTCTGGTTTCCTTCTTCCTGATCTTCGGCTTCATGCTCGTGGAAGCTGTCGGCGGCGTGCTGTCGGGCTCGCTAGCCCTACTTGCCGATGCTGGCCACATGCTGACCGACGCCGTGGCACTTGCCCTGGCTTACGCTGCCTTCCGATTCGGTCGCCGCGCAGCCGACAGCAAACGCACATTCGGTTACCTGCGCTTCGAGGTCATCGCCGGCTTCCTGAACGCCGTGACCCTGTTCGCGATCGTCGCATGGATCGCCTACGAGGCGTGGGAGCGGCTGCAGGCGCCGCCCGTCATCCTCGCCGGCCCGATGATGATCGTCGCCGTGCTCGGCTTACTGATCAACGTCCTCGTGCTGTGGATCATGACCCGCGGCGAAACCGATCACGTCAATGTGAAAGGTGCCATTCTCCACGTGATGGGTGACCTGCTGGGCTCTGTCGGCGCCATCGTTGCAGCGATCGTCATCTATTTCACCGGCTGGACGCCGATCGACCCCATTCTGTCGGTCTTGGTGGCAGCGTTGATTCTGCGCAGCGCCTGGAAGCTCCTGGCCAAGTCGATCCATATCCTGCTGGAAGGCGCGCCAGAGGATGCTTCGCCGGAAAAGGTGGAACAAGGCCTGATGAGCACTGTACCCGGCCTGGCAGCTGTCAGCCACGTTCATGTGTGGCAACTCACTTCCGGTCGCACGATGGCCACACTGCACGTTCGACCCAATGTGGACGAGGAGGCGCGAGCCGTGGTCAAGCGCGTCGAGGTGGTGCTTCGAGAGCAATTCAGCATCGAACACGCCACAGTCGGAATCGACTGGAACTCGGAGGCTGACGAGAACATCTGCAGCCTGCAACCCACGACAGACCGTCAGGACCACAGCGGCCATGGCCACAGTGAGCACAATCATGACCATGACCACTCCGCTCCTGGTCACAAGCATTGAGGCCGTGCGAGCCGGCTCGCAGTTCACTTGAGGGTTTGAATCCATGACATCACGCAAAACCACCAGCTCCGCTATTGCTCACTGTTCGACCTCCAGCCACGGCGCGACCACTGATGTCCTCGCACTGTCGCAAAGTGACGTCGCTGTTCTGGCCGAGACCTTCCGCCTGCTGGGCGACCAATCGCGATTGAAAATCCTGTTGCAGTGCATGCGCGGATCCGTCGCAGTGGGCGACATTGCCGATTCGCTAGACCTGTCGCAATCCTTGGTCAGCCATCACCTGCGCCTGTTGCGCGGCGCGCGCCTCGTGCGCGGCGAGCGCCAGGCCAAGCACATCTTCTACGGCATCGCCGACCAGCACGTCAGCCAGGTACTGCAGGACATGGCGGTTCACATTTCGGAGGACAGAAACGACGATTGACTGAACGTGTGAGTGCGCGCCGGCCTACTCCTTCAAGGGGTAGGCTTTTTTTTGGCTATCAATCTAGAGAAACACCGACGCGCCTTGCTGAATGCCTAGAAGACTCCACAAGCAAAAGGGGTTCTAGGGATTTTCCGTCCAAAAACGACAAAGTGCTCTGGAGGCCGCGCCGTCCGTGGCCTCCAGAGGGGTATTACTTTTCGCTGACGGGTAAATATCCCTCGATTGAGCGCATAAGCTTCTCCAGATCTGGCAATTTTTCGCTCAATTCGAAGTGGTAAGTCCCCTTGAGGTTAATGTTGTGCCAGGCCACAGGGGATGCCTGTTTGACGATATCTATTCTCTTGGTATCTCCTTGGTATTCGAAGCTGGTCAACAGCTGGCTGAGTATCCTGGAGTTGAAGTAAACGATGGCATTGGTGACCAGGCGAGCGCACTCATTCCATAGCTGGATTTCTTCGTCTGAACTGCCCCGGAACTGATCCCCATTGACGCTGCTCACGGCCCGACGCAGTTGGTGATAGGCCTCTCCCCGGTTCAGCGCGCGCTGAACATAGTTTCTTAAACTGGCATCATCGATGTAGCACAGTAGATAATTCGCTTTCACCAGGCGATTGTATTCCGTCAGGGCTTCCAGCAGCGGGTGATTGCGCTTGTACTCCGAGAGCTTTCTCACCAAGGTGGCTTGCGTTGTTTTCCGCTGCTTAAGTGATACTGCAATCCGTTGGATGGTATCCCAGTGCTGCGCAATACGATGGGTATTGATTGGCTTTTTTAAGCACAGCTGAATTCGGTGTTCTTTGTCTTCCTTGACATCAAACATGTCATTGATCACTTTGCCAACCTGGGCATAGCGTGGGGCAAACTGGTATCCGAACAGATCCAGTAACGCGAAGTTCACATGGTTCACCCCATGGGTATCGGTTGAGAGCACATCCGGAATGATGTCTGACGTATTGCTCATCAACAAATCAAAGATGTAGTGCGATTCATGTTCGTTGGCGCCGATCACTCTGGCGTTGATCGCAGCGTGATTGGCGATCAAGGTCATGGCAGAAACACCTTTTTGAGTGCCAAAGTACTTCGACGAATAACGGGTTTTGAAGGTCTCGCGCCGGGCTTCGAACTTTTGACCATCGGCACTGGCGTGGATCACATCTTCCTGGATGTTGTAGTACCGGAAGATGGGTAGCTTGGCTGTCGCGTTATTGATGTTGTCGTTAGCAGCATTCAATGTTTCCAGGCGAAGATAGTTCGCCTGGATAGTGCTGAGCTGATCATAGGTACGATCAGAGATCTGTGCCATGCCGTAAATGCCTTGATTGGTTGCATTGCCGACCAGAATTGCCAACAGGTCATATTCATGGGAACGGCTTCTGGATTGGGAACCCAGCACATGAGCGAAGCAGTCAATGAAACCGGTGTCACGATCAACCATGCGCAGTACATCCGCAATCCCCGTTGTGGGAATTTGCTGGAAGAAGGGATTGTTGACCAGATGATGTTTGCTGGCCGAAGGCAGGCGCCAGAAGCGTTTACCCTGCGGATTACGCAAGATGATATTCCGGTTGTCTTCCTGTTCAAGATATTCGCCGACTTCGTACAAACGGGTATCCAATTCCATGGCCATCTGTTTGATCAGCTTTTCAGGCTCCTCCGCTAATTTTGTAAAATGGCTCTGTTGAAGCAGCGTATATTTGTTTTTTCGCCAATGTTCCCCGTCGATCAGGTCGGCGTCGAGTGCCCGGTATTTAGTGATATCAGGCAGCGTCAGCTGGCCATTCAGACGATCAGGAATCTGTTGATAGAGGAACCACTCATAACGATCGATCAGGATATTCCCTTCACCATCCAGCAGGAATTCACGTGATTTTTTGGAAAGGAGTCTGGTGTCGGCAGTTTGCAACTGAGCGTCCTGGCCGTTGAGTTCGTTTTGTGTTTTCGCCAAGGCGGCCGCTAAGTGCTGGGTGCCGTCGCAGCCTTCGAAGCGCAGACATAGGAACAACTCTCGCAGCAAACCTTTCCGCAGACTTTCTTTCTCGTCGCAGTACTGCCACATGGCTTCATCGACCGATCGTCGCTGCTCGTTCAGGAAGAGACATACAGATTCCAGATCCCTTTTGGTCAGCAGGCTCAGTGCTTGCTGTCTTACTGTTGCAAACGGTAGTTGCAGATCAATGCTGTCATCAATGAACAGGTGCAGTACTTCAGCTGCCTTGCTGACATTTTTAGCTGCTTTTTGCCAATCCTTAAACACCGCTTCCTGCGCATAATCCTTTGCCTTCTGTTTGGTCTGTCTGACATGATGCACAAAGCCATCGGCAATACGTTCCAGCGCTTGCTGCCATCGCGTTTGAAGATAGCACAATAAATACAGCCATTGGCTGCCTACGGTTTGACGTTTCAGTTTGGCACCGTAGTAGTCGACTTTCTCTGCCAGGTGTTGCAGATTTTTCTGCGACAGTGATAGCGTGCTCAACAGCAGATCCACTTCCGGCATCCAATGCTGGATATGGCGATAGACAATCAGTTCTTTCTCCAACTCGGTTCCGGTGAAGTTACGAGCCGATTGTCGCAACTGTCGGAACGGCAGTGGACCTGTGCCGTTCACGAGCTCCGCCAGTGCTTGCTTAAGACCGCGTGACATTGCACGCTCAAGGTGCGCGGCCATGTGTTCCTGTTCGTCTCCCACCACCTGACTGATGATCTTTTGCAGCGTGCTGTAGGCAGGGATTGCGATCTTCTGCCCCGAACAATATTCAATGGCCGCATCGAAGAGGTGCCTAGGCGCTGTCCAGGCTCTGGCTTGCTGGGATAAGTAATCTCTCAACGCCGCTCCATGGTCTTTGACATTCCAGCGCTGGTAGTTGCAGAGCTGGAAAACACGTTGGTAAATCCGTTCGTTCTCTTTTGGCGTGAGATTAAAGGGTCTACAGCCTGGGCCTGGTAGAACGGTTTGATAAACGTATTTGAGGTCCTGCTTGATCTGATGAAAGCCGGGATTCAGCACCACCGGCTTGGCTTTGAAATAGCCCAGCAGTACCACCAGCATGTAACGCTGGCCCCGATGACGGAGGCTTTTAGCGATCGCCAGTTCCTTATCGTTCAGCGAGAAAAAGAAGCGTTGGTCGGCGGAGGTGAAAGCGGGGGGTCCATATAACTCATCTTGTTCTGCCTCGGACAAGATTTGGACACGTTCTTCGAATGCCATGGATTTAGCCCAAAAAGACTAAATCTTACTCAAACAGAGCCCAAATAGGGATCTCGAAAAAAGTAATACCCCTCTGGAGGCCACAGACGGCGGGGCCTCCAGAGCACTTTGTCGTTTTTGGACGGAAAATCCCTAGAACCCCTCAATATGTCGAAAGCGATCCTAAAGTACTGGATCAAATTAAGGGCAAGGCAATGGAACTGGCAAAAGTAATTTTAAGCTCTACTCAGGAATTCCAAGGGCAAAAGCTTCGTGCGACAGAAGAATTCAATATTATGATGCGCCAAGCAACAGGTATCGCCAAAGCGCCGTATGTCGCTGAGTTCGTGCGTATGCTTGTTGAGTCTGGTGAATCAGTCATGCTTTATGGTTGGCATCGAGATGTGTACAACATTTGGCTAGAACGCTTGGCTGAATTCAATCCTGTTATGTATACAGGCACGGAAGGACCTGCAGCTAAGGAACGTTCTAAACAAGCATTCTTGAATGATGAAAGCAAAGTCTTCATTAGTTCACTACGTTCATCTGCCGGGCTTGATGGCTTGCAGTACCACTCAAAATGCAAAACATTTGTGTTTGGTGAGTTGGATTGGTCGCCTGGTGTTCATGATCAATGTATTGGTCGCTTAGACCGTGACGGTCAAATCAAACAGATCTCGGCATATTACTTGTTGGCTGATTCGGGTTCAGATCCAATTATTTCTGATGTCTTAGGCATCAAAAAAGGCCAGTTGGAAGGAGTTAAAAACCCGAATGGCGAATTATTTGAACATTTAATTACGGACGGTGGCGGTATCAAGCGCTTAGCCGAACACATACTGAATAAGAAGGTAGCTTAAGAGAAACTTTATGACTGAACTTTACCTAGCTTGTTTTAGAGATTCTGCTACAAAACTTCGGTATGACCAGGCCCTTTCGTTAAAAGATCGCTATATTCTTCTTCCTTTTGATATAGCCTATGCACATAAACTACCATGGTGCTATTTATGAATATTGAAATGCTTTTGTGTATGTCCAACTTAAATTGACCAACAAATTAGGTTCTTTATCCAAAGCGAATAGATCTGAATAAACATTAAAGTTTTTACCCAAAAATGCATTGTGTAAGAAGTGAATAAGGTCTAGATCCACGTAGTTAACCGTAGACACAATCTTTAAGTATTCAGACAAAGCTTTAAACATCGGTGTTAGCTCTGCGATGGCACGGCTAAACCGCTGTTCTGATTTATGCTCTCTATATTTTTCAAAGCCATTTTTCAAAATCCTTTTGAGCTCTGCATCATCAAATGGAATATTTGAATAAAACTCACCAGTACTAAGATCTCCAAAATTAGACATAAAGTTATCAATCACGGGTAATTTACGTTCTAGAGATAAGCGCTGCGTTGATCTGATTAATTTAATGAATGAATAGAAAAACGGTAAGAAGCGTCTGTAGTAATCATAAATGACCTCTGCAAGCTTACGATCGCGAACATCAGCATTGATGGGTACACATTTAGGATATTGCGTAACAAAATTGGGTTTCTGCAGATAAATGGTTAGGTCCTTAAACACCTCAGCACCATTTAGGCGATTAGATTTAAGAAATGACCAATCTACCAAGTCATAATCTACTGCACGAATCTCTCTTAGATTTAATTCATCAAACTTAAAGTTGAGTAGGCGTAGGTAATCTACAAAATTAGCCAAGTACCATGGCTGAGTTTTATCGATGTTGTATTCAGGATGACTATCAATGTCCAAGTGATTTAATAAATTGGTCCACGACTGGTCAATTCCAGCCAAATTAACTTGTTTGTCTATTCGATCAGGGGTAAGCATAGTAATCCCAATTGTATATACTAATTCGTAAGAAATTAGATACATTGTATCAATAATTCCTAGAATAAATATTCTTTTAAATTTTTTAACAATTCTAATTCGCCACACAACAAAAATGCTTATTTACTGAGCTAAAAACTTATATCCAATTAATTAAAACCCTATATAATTATTTTAATACTCTAATTCGAGTGAGTTGTTATGATTAGTGATCCAATCGAAATCGCAAAATTAAAACAAAGCATCTTAGATTTAAGAAACAATATTTTTCCTCCACAAAACCTTTTAACGGTTGATGGATTACCAATTTATTATGGTGAGAAAAAGTTTGTTGATGAATATCTTGCACAATGGATGGACTTTTATCAAAAAGCATTAGAACTTTCTAATCCTTTTGGTGATCCTATTGATTTGTCCGAAATAAATGAAATTCATTTGCCTGTGCATTTTAATTTGCCCGTGTTTGCTCGTAATGTCACTCGCATGATTTTAAATAAAACACTGGCCAAGGAATCTATTACTTTTCGTTCAAGTGCAGATCTGTTTGAGAAGTGCGGATACTTCAATCGTGAATATACGGATTTAATTTATGAGTACTTTGATCGTGATGAAGATAACGTATTGGTCGGGCATCGACCGTATAACGATATTCGTGCGTACTTGTTTTATGCCGGCGATGAAGAGCGTCATCGCACGAGATTTTATAACTCTGGCCTGGTGCTCGGTTATCCCGAAGGTTGGAATAGCATTGAGATCTTAGATAATCGTAACAACACCCGAAAACAGCGTAGTGATGCTTATACAAACCCTTTAGCGAAAAATAACACATGGTTCATCTACAAGAAGCTGTAATTAGCCAAAGCGCCGTGCGAGATCGCAATAGAGCCTTGGATCTATTGAAGTGGATTGCGATTGTGACCATGGTTATTGACCACGCATCAATATTATTTCCTCAATATAATCTGTTGTTGAGGACGATTGGCCGTTGGGCTTTTCCTATTTTTTGTATCATGCTTGCATTCAATTTGAACCAAGCTATTTCTAAAAAGAAAACCCATACATTAAAAAACTATTTTAAAAATTTGGCGTTGTTTTGTGTGCTATCAGAAGTACCGTATCAACTATTCAACCAAGAGCCATTTACAACTCTGAACGTCATGCCTACGTTGCTTTTAGGATTTTTGCTTGTTGTATTAGGGGAATCTAAACATAAATATGCAACGCTGCAGTTTGTCTCTCTGTTAGTCGTGATCACATTGCTATCTAATTTTATTATGTATAGCGTGTGGGGCGTTTTATTAATTGTATTCCTGTATTTATTCTTTAAAACAACCAACGTTCATTCTAAGAAATACTTTTTAATGATCAGCGTCTTGCTCACTTCATTGGCCAACATTTTCAACTGGTTGATTGGTGGCTACTATACGGATATGACTACATATTCTTTGGCATTCTCATTTGCTGTCAGTAGCGCCATTGCAACGTGTATTGGTGCACAATTCCTACTGAAAGGACAGCACATGAATTTACCTTTTGAATTACCGCCAGTGGGGAAGTGGGCGTACTGGTTCTATCCAGTACATCTCGTCATCATTTGGATTCTTTTTAAATTTGCATAATAAATTTAGGCATAAAAAAAGCACCAAAGTATTTATGACTAAGGTGCTTTTTTATTGCTTAATCAGCGTTATTCGCTAGATCCAGCATCTAAACCGAATGAGCTAATTTCTTGCTGTCTTTCTTGCTCAGCTGCTTGTTCTGGTGATGCTTGTGGAGTAGGTGCACCAGATTGGTTATTTTGTTGATCATATTGATTCAGCAATTGCTTTAATGCTTCAGGATCTTGAGCAATTTGATTCGCAATTTCTAATGTTGGGTCCTGTTGTTTTTTACCAGCAGCATAACCAAAAATAGCCAAACCAATGAAAGCAGCAAAGAAAGTGGCAAGTACGATCAGTACAAATTTACCAATAATGCTACCTTTGAAGCGTTCAAACCAAGTTTCATCTTCATAGTGGTAAGGTTGGTTAATGTTTTGGCAACCATAGCTAAATGCATCCATCCACGCATTACGAACCAATTGTTTAATTTGTTCTGTTTGCGGTAAATGACCTTTTTTAGCCGCGTTTACTTTGATTTTTGGCTCTGCTAATACAAAACGTTTTTCTTCACCATTACCTAGTGTATTAACGAGCTCTACGGTACCAGAACAAGTGAAATAACGACCAACATCATTGTTTTCTAAAGTATCAAAACCACTGATTTGTATTGTTAACTCTTTAAGATCGGCATTCGGGATTTTTATATTTTTAGGTTGACGATTCAAATCTTCAGAATCCGTATCAACTGAGATTGTTAAAAGGTCATTGTTACTAAAAATTGAAACAAGAGGGTCGTGAGATAGAATGTCTTTTTGCTTCTTAATTAAACTCACAATGTATCACCAGTTAAAATAGAAATTAAAAGTATTATATTTTAAAAAAGGGTTTTAGTGATAGTTTATTTTATGTTTAACGTAAAAAAAGCCACTTTTAAGAAAGTGGCTTTTAGGTTTAAGGGAGATAGTTATTATTTATAAAATATTCCTTTTTAATTCTCTTAATCTCCATGCCTTTGTCTAAAAGCAATTTAAACTCATTAAAATCATCACGCATAAGCTTATGAACCTTTAATGATTTTTGACTCTTAGCTTTGATGGCACTGTTGTATTGTACTGCAGCAACCAGATCGTAATGCTTATTTAGATCCAAACCATAAAGTGATGTTAATTTTTCAGAAATATAATCAAATATAACGGTCAAACAGATGACCTTATTGTTAGTGTTAGTCAGTATCTCTTCTGGAAATTCATTATTTCCCGAAGCTGCACTGGCTAAACGTGCCCATTCTGTCATGGGTAGGGAACCATCTTCACCAATCACGTTGATTAAGTTGTTTAAAAAGATAAAGCGGTGATTAAAAAACTTCACTTTGCTTTTTTGCAAAATTCTAAATGTATAAACGTTTGCCCAATACACAACATAGTTTTTAATCTTTAGACCATTGATTGAGTCTTGCGTTAATAAATCTTCATTGGTGATGCCATGATATTGAGTTGCTTCTTCAGTGACTTGTTTTTTTGGCTTCCAGTAGCTCTCTTCAGCATTATAAAGATACTGAACCTGTTCTATTGATGATGTGCGGCACTTTTTAATACGCGTCAAAATAGACGACTTAATAATGTCAGGCACATCAACTGGATTCTTGACTTTGGCGGTAAATTCCAGTGTGAGGAAACATAATGGTGCTGGCATAGCTTGGCCTTTCTAATATCCCTTAATTTATAACTTAAAACGTTCTATTTTCTGAATTGATATTCGCGAAATAAGGAACTAATTGCTTTTCTCGATCATGAATGTATGCAGTTGATGACATATCCAATACTGCACCTGGTACATAAGTTAGGTTTAGATTGATATTTTCACCGTTACCATCGATCAAGACGCCATTAAACCGCGCTTTGTCTGGATCTCCTTTTACAAATAGCTGTTGGCCAACATAACCGGACAAGCTATTGATATAGAGGTTTTTCATTTTTTCCGAAGATTGCAAAGCATTTATATAGAGAAGATCCATAATTTTTTCTTCTCCATTTTGATTTCTAATTTTTACTGTTTTTGGACCAACAACATCCACAATTGTAGCAATCCATAAGTCATGATGTTCAACTTCCCAACCATTGTAGCGACTTTCAATCCAATCGGGGCTTAAGAGTCTTGGCTTAAAGGGGTAGGAGTAGATTTTGAATATTAAGATCGAAACCACAATTATGATTGGTAAGCCAAAACATATTTTTATTTTATGTTTCTTAAAAGCACTGTTAAACATAACCGTATATACCAAAAAATTTAAAATCATTTTAACTTAAAATAATAAGTTTGTATTGGTTAAAACCATTGATATATCAATTATTCATCACTGTTATAGGTATAGCCATCATCACTACTGCGATCTTTACCTACTAATAATGCTTCAATACGCTTAGCTTCAGCTATTGTTCTGAGTGCATTTTCCTTTTTTTCTTGTCGTTCTGTATTTTCACGAATCGCTTCAAGAACCTCAGGAGATAAGGCGTTTTCAGGTTGTTGTTCTTGGGCTTCAGGCTCGGAAGCACTTGCTTCTTCAGCCTTTATAGGTTGGTCTTTTTTCTTAGGATCTACCAAGTCATAAAACACAAGTTCTTTTGATTCACTCGTTGCCGATTCGTCTAAAAACTTCTGTTCTTGACCTTTTAATGGATCTTGTTCATTTGGAGTATTAGAGTTATTACAGGCACTTAAAAGGGTGGAAATTAAAATAACCGTTGCGAAAATAAAAAGGGTTTTAGACACGTTGAAAATCCTTTAATATAATAACGTATTCTACATAATAAAAGTCCGTAGGTAAAAGTATGTCTTCAGATAAAAATAGTTCTGATAGTGCTACACAAAAGGTAAATATTACCAATGAGGTTTTAGATGAAGCTGCCATTAAACAGGCAATTGAAGCTAATCAACCCCGTAAATCAGGTATTTTAAAGCGAGTCTTTTTTGATTTCGGGCGTAAAAGCCACTGGAGTTCAGCTAGAAAAGGGTTTTTACCGCATTTATCTAATATTAGATCAATGCTGTCGCCAACATGCCCCGAATGCGGTAAATCGATTTTAATGCATGACAACAGGATTCCACGTTCTTATAAAGGCAACGTGAATTGGGTATGTGCACACCCTTTATGTGAATATGAAATTGTCGCACCTAACAATTTTAAACAACTTAAAAAACTCATTGCTAATACTCACTACCCAAGAGGGCAAGAACGTTTAGCTTCAATGAGTAATGATGAAATAGACAAGCTTATTAAAAACCATCAGTTTTCTTCTTATTTGTATTTAGCATTATCTATGTTTACAGGCTTGTACGTAGTTTATATGTTCTTTAAAGCGCTATATCCAATGCTTGTTGTACCAGGTGTATTATTGGTGTTTTATCTATACATGGTTAGTATCAATTCAGCTTATCGTGCGTGGCAAGTCCGTACTGGTCTTTTATTCTTACCGAATTCGCCATTCTTGGCATGGTTCCGCTATGCGCCAAAAAAATATAGCTTATCGTGGTATGACGGCAAAAACCCATTGCCAGTTGAAACACTGAATAAGTTAGCTGACCGTAAACAGCACCTAATCGACAATTTCAACAACAACGATAAAGGTGCTGATTAATATGCTGTTAAAACCAACGCTATTTGCGACTCTATTAGGATCAAGCGTTGCTTATGCTCAATTGCCTCAAAGTTCTGAGGCTCTAGGTGCATATGCAAACCATGTCAATTCTAATGGATCAAGTACACCATATCGACCATTTCAGGTCATGACCAACACTCAGCAAGAAACGGCGCCAGCAAAGCCAAGAGGCTTTACGAGTCGTTACCTGGGCGTGAAGTACACACCGAAAAAAACTGAAGAAACTCCGACTAGCACTGAGCGCACGGCAGTTGCACAAAATAGACCACAACCTAGTGGCCAGCAAGCACCAGCACCACAACAACAACCCGTTCGCCAGAATATCCGTCCTGTTACTTATACCTATCCAACTACGCAATACAATCAAGCGAGTGCATCTTACGATCAAACCGTACCGGGTAGAGTCGCTACTTTGAGTTGTGTTATTCATGCTGCGCGGTCAGAAGGTGTTCCGCTGTATGTTTTATTGGGTATACATAGCAAAGAGCGTGGTACCAATGGACAAACAGTGCAAAACAAAAACCTTTCATTGGATATGGGGCAATTCCAAATCAATACCATACACTTTAAACGTGGCGGTATGTTTGAAAGTTATAATAGCCATTATGTGCGTACTGATGGATGTCTGAATGCGCGACTTGCAGCCAAGATCTTGCGAAATCGATTAGCCACAAAACCGTCAACCGATTTTTGGGTTAGAGCAGCTGCTTACCATTCATGGACGCCATCTTTTAATGCGATATATCGCAATGGCACGGCGAAACAACCTGGTTTAGTTGCGTATGCACTTCAATGGAAAAACTGGCTTGAGAGAAAGGGGATAAATCCTAACTAATCAGCTAAATATATTTTTTAAGAAAAAAATTCCAGTTATGTAATGCGATATAATTTACCTATTCTTTACCCACTAAGGATTCAAAATGAACCTTAATACAACTTTAAAAAGTTTAGCTTTAACCTTATCCATGTCTGTTGTTGCTACTGCAGCTCAAGCCGATTTTGTTGGCAAAGTTGTACGTATTTCTGACGGCGACACTATCACCGTTTTAAACAACAACAATGAGCAGATCCGTGTTCGCTTCAACCAGATTGATGCACCAGAAAAGAGTCAAGCTTTTGGTCAGAAATCGCGTCAGAACATCAGTTTCTTGCATGAAACGATTGTGTATGTGCAAGAAAATAGTAAGGACCGCTACGGTCGTACTCTTGGTACCATTTTTCAGATGCGTACAAACCAAGTGCCTAACTTAAACATCGTGAATAGTGTTAACTATAAGCAAGTTAAAGATGGCTATGCATGGGCTTATCGTGAATATCTCAAAGATAAAATTATTTTGAGTGCAGAAAGCAACGCACGTTCTCAACGCCTTGGTTTATGGGCTGATCCAAACCCTGTTTATCCAAGCCAGTACCGTCACAATAAGTAATATGATGAACGGTGAATTAAATACCGCTAAAGCAGTAGCGGTATTAAATAAATATGTACTGCAACAACAATGTGGTAATCGTATGGAACTGCAGTTCTTCAGTGAAGAACTGCAAGCTCAGATTGAAGCTCTCAGCTTGGCTTCTGTACAAAATGAGTTGGTTACTCAGTTGGCAAATTTGGGAAAATGTCTTTGTGATGAAAAGTTGGTGAATTGTTCAGCCAACGCAAATTACTCAGAAGTGGCAATAGATTTCCTTGAAATGCACTTAGAGTCGCTGGAAGGGCGACAGTTCAAAGAAGGTTTTATATGACATCTATTGTCATATCCACGGAATCCAATTAATCACCAAAACAGAACAAGCCACTAAGCTATTTAGTGGTTTTTAATGGGTTAAATTAAATATTTTCATCATTCTTATAGATATAAAATAAATAAATAGTTGATAATAGGTTATTAACTTTAAACCTATAATTGTGATTTTTATGCCTTTACTCGATTGGGTTAATCGTAACCAAGCCGAAGAAACAGCAAGCCAAGTTCCATTCCATCTCTTAAAATTCCAGAAATCATTTGGTGATACCGATACAGCCAAAGAAAACCTTATTATTCAGGGTGATAATCTACAAATCTTAAAATCTTTACTACCTTTATATGGCGGTAAGGTTAAATGTGTTTTTATTGATCCACCGTATAACAGTCAATCAGCTTTTGAGCACTATGATGATAAATTAGAACACGCTCAATGGCTTACAATGATGTATCCACGTTTGCAATTACTAAAAGAGCTTTTAACTGAAGATGGTTCTATTTGGATTACTCTTGATGATAACGAATCACATTATTTAAAGGTCATGTGTGACGAAATCTTTGGAAGAAAAAACTTTGTAGCAAACATCGTATGGCAAAAAAGATATTCGAGAGAAAACCGTGAAGCTATTGGAGATGCTCACGACCACTTGCTTGTATATGCTAAAAACTCAATGGAGTTTAAAAAAGTTCGTAATCTAGTTCCTATGAATGAAACGCAAGCAAAAGTATATAAAAACCCAAATAATGATCCTAAAGGCAGATGGCGTGGTATTCCAATGACAGCGCAAGCTGGACATGCTACACCAGAGCAATTTTATGAAATTGTGAGCCCATCAGGTAAATCTTTCAGACCTCCAGAGGGAAGGTGTTGGGGTGTTTCAAGAGCAACATATGATAGATTGTTAGAAGAAGGGCGAATATATTTTGGTAAAAATGGTGATTCACAACCTAATATTATTAGATACTTATCTGAAGTTAAAGGTGTAGTGCCTTGGACTTGGTGGAACCATGAAGATCATGGACATACCGATGAGGCAAAAAAAGAAAGTCAACTTTTGTATGGAAAAGATGAAACATTCTCTAGCCCAAAACCTGAAAGATTGATGGAAAAAATACTCTATATTGCGACAAATAAAGGGGATATGGTTCTTGATTCATTTTTAGGTTCAGCGACTACCGCCGCTGTAGCTCACAAAATGGAAAGACACTACATTGGTATCGAAATGGGTGATCATGCTCAAACTCACGTTATCCCGCGTTTAGAAAAAGTCATTGAAGGTGAGCAAGGTGGCATATCTAAATCCGTGGAGTGGCAAGGTGGTGGAGGTTTTAGTTTTTATAAACTAGGCAACGCCGTTTTTGATGATCAGGGATTTTTAAATTCTGATGTTAAGTTTATGGACCTAGCTAGTTATATTTGGTGGCTCGAAACTAAATCAGCATTCAATAGTGCTGTAAGCCTTGAGAGTCCATTCTTAGGTGTTCATGACGGCGTATCTTATTTCTTACTATATAACGGCATTTTAGGTGATAGACGGCCTAATAGTGGGAATGTACTCACACATTCTATATTAAACTTCCTCAATGATTGCCATACCAGTGAAGGTAAGCGTGTGATTATTGGTGAAGCATCACGACTAGGTAAAACCAAATTAGATGAATTAAATATTGAGTTTAAACAGATTCCATATTCGTTATATGGCAATTAATAAGTAAGGTTCCTCATGACTTTTCAATTAAAAAACTATCAAAGCCAGTCTTTACAATCTTTAGAGAACTACCTAACTTTAGCTGCCTCATTAGGTGCTGAAAAAGCTTTTAATAAGTGTGTCGGTGAAGACATTAAATATAATGATCGCTTAGATGGAATTCCTAGTGTATGTCTACGCGTACCAACTGGAGGGGGTAAAACCGTACTTGCTTCACATAGTATTGCGATTGCTGCGCGTAACTACGTAAATACAGATTCTCCAATTGTACTATGGCTTGTACCAACAGATATGATTCGCCAACAAACACTTTTGGCGTTATCTGATGCTACACATCCATATAGAAAAGCATTACAAGGGTATTACGGCGATCGCATCAAAGTATGTGACATTGAAAGTCTACAAACTTTGAACAAGCATGATGTGAATCAATCATGCATTGTGATTGTGACAACGATTCAAGCGTTCAATATCGACAAGGAAAAGACTTATCAACGCAATGCTTATGCATTTGATGAATCATTAAGTGAACATTTTACGAGCCTTACTGACTTCCAAACTGAAGGCATGGATCGAGTATCAGAAGATACTTTGAAATATCAAACATTTCTAACGCAACGTGATATAGGCCGTGTAAAGCATTCCTTGGTTAACTTTTTTCATTTACATAGACCGATCATCATTGTCGATGAAGCTCATAAGAACCGGGGTGGTAAAACGTTTTTTACTACATTAAAAACGTTGAATCCAAGTTGTTTGATTGAGCTTACAGCTACTCCAAAAGACAATAATGTGCTTTATTCAGTATCGGCAGCAGAATTAAAATCAGAAGAGATGATTAAACTTCCTGTAGTTCTGACTGAACATACTGGTAGTTGGCAAGATTGTATTCGCGATGCGCTAATACAACGCCAGAAACTAGAAGTACTGGCACAAAATGAAAGGGAATATATCCGACCAATATTGCTGATACAAGCTCAGGATAAAAATGGTGATGCTAATGTAAATGTTGTTAAAGAACATTTATTAAGTGAATATGAAAATATTACTAACGACTGGATTGCTATTTCTACTGGTGGTACCAAAGAGCTTGAAGATGAAAATCTATTTAGCCCTAAAAGCAAAGTCAAGATTGTAATCACTGTAGAGGCATTAAAGGAAGGTTGGGATTGTTCTTTTGCATACGTGTTAGCAAGTTTGCAAAACATAAATTCTGCAACTGATGTTGAGCAATTATTAGGCCGTGTTTTACGGATGCCATACGCTAAACTGCGTCAAAATGACGAGTTAAATAAAGCGTATGCTCATGTCATTTCGAGTTCTATTGCACAAGCTACGATGTTACTTAAAGATCGCATGATTCAAAATATGGGGTTTGAGAAGTGGGAGGCTGATGCAACAATTGTCGCTAAACCTCAGTACAATCTTGGGCTTGGAGGCGATGGTACAGCAACGAAACAAAAGATCCCTGAAACTATGATCTCTGTCCCGTTTGAAGTAAAGCCAGAAACCCTATCCGAAGAACTTAAGCAAGCAATTCAGACAAGAGAAAATAGCCAAGGTACCTCTTTGATTATCAATAAAGGTACGACTAATGAAACTTTTGATAAGATTGAAAAGGCCGTAATTGATCAGACTCCGCCTAAACAACTTGAAAAGGTTCAGGAAGTCTTTAATGAAGCTCGTGCTGAACGCCAGGCATATCAAGCACCTGAAAACTGGAATGCTTCTTTCGCATCAATTCCACAACTAGGTTTGTTCGTGGATGGTATGTGGCAAATTGCAGATAAAGAAACAATAGAAGACTCTATAGAATGGAATCTATTAGATTTCCCTATACAACTTGAAGGTTTTTCTATCAAAGAAACCGTCAATAGTTTTGAGATTGATCTTAATATAGATGAACAAAAACTCAATTATGCGTTACTTCAGAATCAACAAGCTCAATTTTCTAATATGCCGACTCTGGTTACTGAAACCGATCTTATTAATTGGCTTGATCGCAAAGTAAGTAGACAAGGGGTAACGCAAGTTCAGCTAAGAGCATATTTAACAAAACTGTTAAGTTATTTGCTTCACGTAAAAAACTTTACTCTTACACAATTACATCGTGCTCAGTTCCAACTATCCCTAGCCATCACAAAAGAATTGGATCGGTTATTTGAGTTGGCGCGTCAACAGGCTTTCCAAGGCGATTTGTTTAGTCAATTCCAAGTGGCCAATCAGCCTCAACCTGAAAATACATTTAAGTTTGAGCCAGGCAAGTATCCTGTAAAGAAACCTTATCGTGGTGGATGCAAGTTTGAAAAACACTTCTATGCTCAAATTGACGACCTAAGAGAAAAAACTGAAGGTGGTAGCCTTTCGGAAGAGTTTCGATGTGCTCAACTACTTGAATGGCACTCTCGAGTAAAATATTGGGTCCGAAATATACCGAAACAGCCACAAACATCATTTTGGTTGCCTACTGGTAAGGACTATTTTTATCCAGACTTTGTTGCTGAGTTGGATGATGGATCTATATTCGTTCTTGAGTATAAAGGTAGTCACTTAGATAGTGCCGATGATGCGAGAGTTAAAGATGCTATTGGTAGACAGTGGGCTAAAGATAGCCAGGGTAAGCGTATTTTTCTTATGGCGACAAAACTAGATAAAAACGGACGTAGTTTGGAAGATCAAATTAACCATGCTTTAGCAAGATAGATATATACCCACTAAAAAAGCCCCGATATTCGGGGCTTTTTCATATCTGCTTTTACATATCGAACGACTGTCCACGTTCGTTAGTTTTGTTTAAATTCTGCGGTTCTATACCATACAGCTTTAGACCATCACCTAGAACGAGATCATCTACACGCTTTTCAAAACGAGTAAAGAAATCGTTCAGTCTTTGGAAGACTGGTGGTTCATCTAATAGTTTGGCCATGTTGTTTAATGTTTTACTTAGACCGTTCACAAGATTGAACTTTTGTTGACGGTCCAAAGACAAGCTGTTCGATGTATCTAAAAGGGTGGTGAGGCTTTCTTGAACCTTTTGATAGTTTTGATCATTGGTTACATTACTGACAATCAAATGCACTACTTTGTTTTTGATCTTCAATGTATCCAGATTCAATTGATCAAATGCAATGGTCCTATCAGTAAGATTTTCTCTAAATGTTTTGAGACTCTGCCACTCTGGATGTGCAGCCTCTAAATCAGATAAAACTTTCATGATTGACGCACGGTATTCGCTATCAGACGCACTAATCACAAAAAGTTCAGGATACGACCGCTTCTTAGAAACTTCTTCCTGAGCTTTATTGAGCTTATCTTCAGCGACAGCAATTGAACCCTCAACATCGGCATTACTAATACCAGCTTCATGAATTAACTTTCTAGCTTTATACATTTCTGCTGAATGAAGCCAAAAAGCGGTAAAGATAGCTGACTTAGCGTAGCTTTGATGATCGATACCTTGCTGAAGGTTTTGTTCGGGAATGGTCGAACGATCCACACTCTGCAATTTAACTGTATCTTTGTTGATGTCCTTGGATACATCAATATGTACTTTGGTATTTTGCATGCTATCCATACTTGGGTTTGTGCTAGTGGTTGGTTCTTTGGCACCCATTTTCTCGAATTCAATATCACCGGCTTTAATCTTTTGATGGCCATCTGCAGTAGCGACAACTTTCAAAACATCATTTTGAACTTTGGTGACATCAATTTCAGAAAGGATCTCCATGTAAGACTTAATGCCCTCAAGAGTCATGACGGGCGAAGATACGGGTGCCGTAGCGGTTGGAGTTGATTTATCATCAAATGCTTTATCAAATGACGGCGGTTGGTACTTTGGTTTTGCATAGGATTTCGTGCTACCTGTACCAGCTGGTCCATCATAGTTAGCTTTTGATAGATCTTGTTTACGCTTTTCAATATTTGCGTTGTAATTTTCAATATTTGCTTGGTTTTTAGCTCGTATGTTCTGCAATTCCAGATATTTTTCATCTGATTGTGCAATCACAATGCCGTAATTCGGTTGGTATTCTTTATTAGGGAACTTGGCTGCATAAGCTTCGCGTTGACGGTTGTAGCGGTTAATTGCATACGCAACTTCAGGGATCTTGTTGTCTATACGTTTGACGGCGTTATTTAGTTCTTTTGCCAACTCTGCAGCTAAACGTTCAACACCTAAATATTGACGAGCATCATCCCAATCAGAAACAGATAATTTATTTTGGAAAACTGGGGGCAGGGTGATACGTGTTTTTTCATGTTTGCTCACATCACCTAACACACCACTTAATGAAAAGTTGTGACAAGCTTCTTGTAAGCCAGGATTCAAACCAGACTCAAGCGTTTGGCCAGCATCGTTATCATAACCAACAAATATATTGGCTTCAGGATTGATGCTGCGGATAAGCTCAGCAACACTTGAGATATTGGATTTACTGTATGACGCTAAAACTTGTGTGTTTTCTGCAGTAAAACCCTCACCCAATAAACCAAGCTCTAAACCGGCATCCAACGCCTTACGTGCGCTGATCGCTGTTGCCCAACCCTCCTTGATCAAATAGTTCTTTGCATTCGGGTTAAAGACTTCATAGCCAACATCAGGATTTTTGCTAACAGGCAAGAATGCATCTTTCGTTTTGGCTTTATCAAAAAAGTACTTGCCCTTATGCAGTACTTCTTCAAGCTTGTTGGTTTCTTTGTTGCGCTTTTTTTGGCGATGGTGGGTGATACGCTGTAAATTGACGACTTTGTTATTGGTGTCAATTAACGGTGCAAGAATGACAGCTCTGCTTTTACGTAAATCAAAGCCTTTTTTCTTTTCGCCCTCAAGCTCAGGTTCAAAGTTGATAAAATGCTTTTGATACGCTAATACATTCTCTACTGTTTCAACGAGAAGCTGTTGATTGGTGGCTGATTCAGGAAGTTCACGCTTTACTGCTTCAATGGCTTCATCACGGGTAAAGTTATCTTTACGCATGATTTTAGCGCCGTATGGCTCTAGGTTCTTTTCAACCATATACGGCATTTGTCGAATGTCGCGTTTAAAGGTCTGAATGCTTCCAGTTTTATTATTAAAAAATGAATCGTCAATAACTTTACCAGCACGTTGCCACTCAATACGGATAGCGATTTGTGCAGCTAAGAGCTCTTTTTCTTGTTGAAGTAGATGCTTCTTTTGAGCTTCTTCAAACTCACGTACACGGCGATCAACATCTTCTTTGCTTGGTGGTTTGTAGTTAGGGTTTGAATCTCGTTGAGGCTTGATTACGTTCTTATAGTGGTCAGCAAAAGCAATTGAGATTTCAATGTCAGTTACACCAAAGCGGTGTCCTTTGAGCACTGGCCAGTATTCACCAGTATCACGGTTCATGTTTGGATAGATCCAATACATCCCTCGTGGTTTGACATTGTTGCTACTTGATTTACTAGGGTTATCTGATTCGGTGAGGCAAGGCACTTTTTCATCAAATACGGTCACGAATTGATATTTACCAGATGACTTGAATACGAATCCGTAGTTTCGCTCCAGTTCTTCTTGGAAAAACTGAAACATCGTATTTAAATCACAATTATGTCGGGCGCTCGGTACTTTCTCAGCCATAACAATTCCAATTTCTAATATATATTCAGGTGCAATGTGCTACCCAGGTTGCATAGGACTATTAATCATATGCTTAAGAAAATTTATACTTTTAGTATATACCGATTCTAAAAACATTTCTGTTTAATCTTTAATATAAGCTATGTCTAATAAAGGTTTAAAGAAAAATTAAAAGTTTTAATTTATTATTTTAATAAAAAAGATTTAAGCCCTCAATGTGAACCGTACCGGGTTTGTCGGAGACTCAATATTCTGAGAGACTATTCCGATGAAAAAACCAAACTATACCCCCGAAATTAGAGAAAGAGCGGTTCAATTACTAATTGAATCTGAAAAAGATTATCCTTCTACTTGGGCAGCAATCACAGCTATTGCGCCTAAAATCGGTTGTACTCCTGAAACATTGCGTGTTTGGTATTTAAAGCATATGGATCAACTAAATCCTGCCAAAGTACAACAGATATTTGACCAAGAAAAAATGAAGCAAATGGAACGTGAAATTAAAGAATTAAAACGTGCCAATGAAAATCTACGTAAAGCAGCCGCTTTTTTCGCCCAGGCGGAGCTCGACCGCCCACACAAATAATGGTGGATTTTATCCATAATAATAAAGAGCTGTACGGAGTCGAGGCGATTTGTAGAATTTTACCGATCGCACCCTCAACCTATTACCGGACTCTAGATCTCTGCGAAAATCCAGAACATCGAGCAAAGCGAGATTTACATGACTTGCATCATGCTGAGGAGATTAAACGAATTTGGAAGGAAAGTTCAGGTCGGTATGGTGTACGTAAAGTCTGGCAAAAACTGAAACGTGAAGGCTATATTATTGCACGCTGTACTGTTGCTCGATTAATGAAAAAGCTAGGTATACAAGGTGTTTGGCGAGGTAAGAACAAACAAACCACCCGTAGCCGAGATGACCAAAAACGAGCAGATGATTTAGTGAAACGTAATTTTACTGCTGATCATCCTGACCAACTGTGGGTCAGTGACTTCACGTATATTCAAACAAATTCAGGCTGGGTTTATACTGCATTTATTATTGATGTCTTCTCACGAGCAATTGTTGGATGGAAAGTATCGACACGGATGAATACAGATATGGTGCTCGATGCACTTGAGCAAGCGTTACATGCTCGAGACATGCCAAAGAATGTGATTCACCATAGTGACAGAGGGGTTCAATATCTTTCCATTCGCTATACCAATCGTTTAGAAGCAGCAAATTTACGAGCATCAGTCGGTACGACCGGTGATTCATACGATAATGCTTTGGCTGAAACAGTGAATGGCTTATACAAAACAGAGGTGATTGAATATTTAAAAGCAGATTGGCAAGGTTTAGCGGATGTACAACTTGCGACATTAAATTGGGTAGATTGGTTCAATAAAGAGCGTGTACATAGTGCACTAGGTTATGTGCC
The DNA here is from genome assembly GCF_046635365.1 of Acinetobacter sp. NIOH-H-8. Taxonomy (NCBI): domain Bacteria; kingdom Pseudomonadati; phylum Pseudomonadota; class Gammaproteobacteria; order Moraxellales; family Moraxellaceae; genus Acinetobacter; species Acinetobacter sp. NIOH-H-8. The sequence continues at coordinate 30,234 of NZ_JBHDVN010000013.1, read as the reverse complement.
ACCTTTTGATTTTGAAGCAATGTACTATGATAAAATTAATCCGTTAGGTCAGGTGGCCTAACTTAAATAAAAAGTCTCCGACAAACCCGGTACGGTTCAATGTTATAATTTACAGACAATAAATAGGTTATGAGTGACCACTTATTTAGGGTTAAATTACTTTTATTAATTTGAGGTTTATATGTCAAAACAGTTTTTTTCGGGTTCTGTTGTAATCAATGGCAACGCCAATGTATACAGTTCAGGTTCAAACCATCAAATCGTTGGAAGTGGAAAACGAGTGACTAAGCAAGTACCTGTAAGCCCATTTAACGAAATCTGTATGAAAGGTCCAATGAGTCTGAAGTTTTTTGCTTCAAGTGATTCTAAAATGGAAATTACTGCAGACGATAATATTGTGGATCTTATTAGTGCTACTTTTCAGGGTGGTGTATTGGTTTTAGCTATTCAGGACAATGTGAGTTTTAGTACTCGTTCACCGTTAGAAGTATCGATCACTTACCCAACTTTAAAAGCTATTGATTTAAAAGGTTCAGGCAATATCCAGATCTTAAATCTAAATGAAGATAAATTTACCGCAAGTATTAGTGGATCTGGAAATATGGATTTAGACGGTACCATTGAACACTGTGTCTTATCTTTGAAAGGATCAGGCAATTTTGATGCGTTACCACTGAAAAGCACCAATTTAGAAGTGGCGCTATCTGGTTCAGGCAATATCTTTTGTACAGCTATCAATTCAGCTCAAGTACAGCTTTCAGGCTCAGGCAACGTTAAAGTTTATGGAAACCCAATCCATAAGACACAAAACCGAACTGGTTCAGGACAAATTAGTTTTAAATAGGTCGATAAACCTAGTTGTAAGACACTAAACCGAACTAGATCAGGAAACATTTGTCTTAAGTAGATCGATAAACCTAGTTCAATGAAAGTTTAGAGAAAAATAAACCCCAAAAGTTTGCTACCTTTGGGGGTCTATGTTTGACATTCAAATTATCGAAATAAAAATATTATTAATGAAGTTTTCGGACCATTCAGGATCGTTCGATTTACTCAAAATATCTTTGAGCCAAACCTTTAATGTTTCAATTGGATAATCTGCATTTTTGTATAAGTTAATCACGGTGATAATCTGTTGATTCAGTGCTGTTGTTGAATCATTACGTGCGATCATTTCTACAAGTTTTGTGTAGGCCTGAAGGAGTTCTGGTTCTTCAGCTCCAGTGACTTTACGGGGTTGCTTGCTAATCTGGCCAAGAATCTCAATAAATTGTTCTTTGACCAGCTCAATCGGGTGGATCTGACTAAATCCCTGTTGAGTCAGTAAGGCGTATGCGCGTAAAACCAAGCTAAACCAATTCTTTTTGGTCATGCTATCAGGATAGAGGCCTATATCATCCAACTGTTGTTTGATGCCAAAGAATAGGGCACTGATAGAGTAGTTCGGGTTAACCGTGCTTTGAATTGCAGTCGTCCACACGGCATTTTGCATTTTATGACGTATAACATCACGCGTGTAATCAACGCCGTATAAACATTTAAAATCGTTCCAGTCACTTAGATCTAGCTGTTCTTCAGTAAATTCAGGTCCAATCATGGCTGCGTTTACAGCTCGGCATGCTTCTGTTGCGTAATAGATACCGGGATTGCGCTTTATTTTGCTTTCTAATGCTGTTTTATGGTCATTATCATTGAAAATATAGAAGCGTGAAAACGGGAATTCGGCACGGAAATCACGTACTACATTCATGATGTTGCCAGCCACGTACACGACAATGACTGGAATAGAGTATTGAATTGATTCTGCAATTGCTTCACCAGTGGCGTAGCCCTCACAAAAGATTATCCGATCTTGGTTCCATGCATCCAATGGATCTTTATATAAGATTTTGAAAGCGCCGTTTGCAAGTACACCACGTAATGTAAACTTATCTTCACCACGCTTGTTTTTGTGTTCAGCGATGGTCTGAAGGAAAATGATTTGATTTTTGAGGTTTTGCCCCTCAACTAAAAGCTTGTTCTGGCGTAGCGACTGTTGATCTAGATCTGGTTGCAGATCAATAATACGGTTCAGAATAATGGTGTTGTTCTTGTGTTGAGGGTAGTACTGGCTGACATAATCAATCAGCTCATTTTTAGTGAAGTTGCTTGGATTGTACAATCTAGCATGACTGAAGCTAATCTGCTTTTTCACATTGTAGTTGTGTGGACGGTTTGACAAGGGTAGGCTTCTGGCCCATTCAAAACCCATATAGATTTGAGCCAATATCTCTTGGTCTTTTTTGTTCTTCTCAGCACTTTTGCATGAGTTTAAGAAGCGTTTAAGATCTTCTTCTTGCTGTTCCTTGGTATATACGGTGTCACCAGGTTGCAGATCCATTTCTTGAATGTATTCATACAAGCTGTAAGTGAAGTTTGCACCGCCAGCATGAAACCAACCATAAGACATACGTGCGTTATCTAGATCTACAAGATACCAGGCCGTTTTTTTCTTATTTTTTGTGGCGTCATTGTGGTGATTGGTTCTGAGGTAAATACGTTTAGAGCTTCGTTCAAGCTGAAAGTCACTCTCACGATCAAATACAATGCCCTCATTTTCAAGATGCGATCTAAATATTTTAGATAGCGTACCAATATCGATACCATACTTGATCATGAGGGGGTTCATAAATAAAGAAACTCACTTATAAATATTTTATAACCAGCGGTTGAGCAACGACATATTTTGATGGGTTGTTAGTTTGCAACGTGATTTCATGAGCGTAATGCCATGCCTTAGTGATACGGTTTAGGATGACACTTTCAAGGTCGTCTTCTAAGAATTCGTAAAGATTAAATCGCACGTTGTTTAAGATCAGTTTTTTATAACCTTTCACAAGGGTATTTAAAAAATTCTGGGATTGGTCCATAAAGGCGTTAACGTCAGCATCATAACTTATTGTGTTATTCACGACTGCATTATAAAAGTACTGCTCAGAATCAATTTTAATAATATGCATCTGCTCTAAGAATGACTCTAAATAAGCTGGATGCATATTTTTACTTAAAAACTTACAGATCCGCTTATTCTTGTTGTCGTTAAAATAGATGTATTTAGAGGTTAGCTCAGCATTAATCACTGTGACATATTCGCCGTCCACACGAAACTTCACGGTATTATTGTTGGTGAACTGCAGCATTAATTCTGTGAAGATATAGCTATCTAACGTTTTTTCATGCTTAAACGTCTGCTTGTCCAAGAAATAACTGTTGTACTGAAGATCTGCAACATTGGCATAGCTTTGAACGAATTGAGCTATGTCATTGTGCATGTTTTGGGTGTCGAGATCCGATACTTCAGTTGAAACCGATTGAAAGGCACTATTTTTATAAAGATGCCCTAATAATTCTGTTTGATTGTAGTTTTTAGGTTTAACTTTCAAGCCAACAGTAAACTCGTCTTGCTCATAATTCCCTTTAATTAGATTGCTTAAATAACTTTCAGCTTCTTGAAAAGATACGTTTCCAAGGTTGTCTAAAAATGATTTTAAGGAAGTGCCATCTAATCGTACTGCAACATGAGATATAAATGATGGATCGAACTCGAAACGCATAATACTTCATTGATTGAAATGGGTATTAAAATTATATAACAGGTTTAAGGAAAAAAGAATGAAAACCTTTAAGTATTATTACCATAAAAGTAATTTTGAATTGATTTAATAAGTTTAGTTTCGGTTTCTTGAGTATATAAACTACCTGAAATTAGTTTTAAGCCAGTATCAGTTTTAAGCCAATGTAGTGTATTAAAATGGTCATTAGCGATATGGCTACTCTTGTGCATGCGCGACACAAAACCAGTGTTCAGACCAGTATCAAACAGGCGTGGACAACTTGGTGCGTGGACATGATAGAGGACTTCACGGCGTTGATTGCTAGAGGGTGATTTACCTACGCCACGGCGTACTGGCATACCTTTGTGCTTTCTATAACTATTGAGAAATGAATCAATCGTATCGTTATACGTGGGTTGCATCAGGTAGCCACGGTGATTGTAGATGTCAGTTTTAGGATGAATAGAAAAATTAAATAAGCTAAGCATTTTACCAAGTAAGATTAATAGCTCAGGACTACCTTTAAGGTTGGTACCAATCAAACTATCTTTAATGGTTTTAATAGTATCCGTGCGATACTCTAAAACCACATAGTCTCCCCAATTAGAGGTTAAGCTTAAAGGATCTTCATCAGATATGTTGGCTTCAGTATCTTCATAGCAAAACACGATGATCAGTACTTTAACGTTGTTTCCGTTAAACAAAACTTCGTTTTGATGCGCGAAAAAACCATATAAAGGTTTGTCGTTGTGTCCTAGACCTGGTGTATGAATAAAGTTGGTCCACTGAAAGTAGTAATTCAGCAAATGACCATCGACATAGCGACCGTTTTCATCATTCAATAGGGTGCGATATACATCATTTTCAAGCTTTAGCACGGGTTGGCTGTACCGCCAAGCGCTCAACGCTGCAGTCGTAAATGCAAAGTCATAAAAGTTAAACTCAGGGTTCATATTTTTATAGAACAATGCATAAGGCTGTAACACACTTTCCCATACCTGTAATGGGATAAAGATGTTGGAACCCCACTTAGGAATCTCCGCAAAATAACCAGTGCCATAGGTATGATTTACGTTATCCCAAAACAGGCGTTCTAGCTGTTTATAGTCTGGAATGTCTTCGCTTTTAACCAATGATGCTGTACATAATGCTAACTTTTTCTCCAGTGCCAATAATTGACTGACAGGAGGGTATAAGCGACCAGCTTTTTGCGTAAAAACTTCCGCATTCAACTTTGATATAACATCAGCAAAGATTGAATCTTTCACTATACTGGTCTTCCATAAAAGGTGTGTGAGGGTGGCTAATTAGTATAAGGCATTCTAACAAGTTGTATGTATTCTATAAGGCGTAAAACTCTAAAAAGTTGATAATATATATCAGTTTTTAAAGCATTCACATTTCATACATAATTCTAACCTTGCTCAAATATAACATCATATTGTTTGCGATTTCTAAACAACAGTTTAACTAATCTGCAATATATCAGGGTAGAGCTGAGTATAGGGCTTAATCATTACTTTTGTTCAGCATGAGATAATAGTTTGTGGAATTTCCGTGAATATGATTAAAAAAGCTTTAAAACTTATTAGAGATCGGTTATATTACGAATCAAGGGATATTACCCTATTTAATAAACTATTAGACTGAGATTGTTCTAATAGTTTTTTTTTGCCCTTTTTTTGACATTTCCTGTTTTTTCTTCTATAGCTTCTGCTATATTTCTCCATATTTTACTCTATTTTTCGTTATTTTGATTAATTTTTAATCAATGTTAAAAGCTTAAATAATCAGCAACTTAGCCATTTATACCCACTACTATCCACAAAAACCTGTGCATAAAAAAACCAAATATTAAATCCCAAAATGGAATTTCTTCAATTTTAAGCTATAATTATGCTCATAGTTTTAATCATTGTAGTGGACTTAGTTATGAGCCATGTAGACCAAATAGAAACGATTAAAATTACTAACCGCGAAATCGGAATATTGCCTAACAATGTGCCAGTAGTAGATCAGTTTTTGAATAACTACCGCACACATAAAGCATCAACGACTCATTCAGTGGCTAGTAATTCACCTTTAATGAACATTACCAATTCAATGCATGTGCATCGAGTAGAAGATTCCCCCTATACTCAACCTATTCGTAAACTTCATTAGAAATAAAAAAAGCAGCGATTTCGCTGCTTTTTTATTGCCTATTGCATTTCTTTAGTGCTGATCCATATAGCTTTGAGTGAGCTTCTTACGCTCGTAATTCTCTTTGAGCTGTATGCCAATACCAATAATTATTATAGGTAAAATGGCTAGGGCAAAAAGAATGCAGATCGAATCAAAAATTGGCCTGGGCATATGAGCGCATTATTGCGGATTCGCATTGGTTAATTCCTCCAGTGTTGGTGGTTTTGTGGCGACTGGTTCATTTGCTGGTGCTTCAGGTGACACTTCTGGTACTTCAGGTGATACTTCTGGTGTTGAATTTGGTTCTTGTTGTGGATCTAACTTGTCTTCATAAGACTCTTGTGGAAGGCTATTGCTTGCAACAAAGTTATCTAGAATATCCTGAGCCTTATATGCCTTATTGCATTCGTCATTTGAGGCGTACATTTCTTTTTGTACGCTATCGTCTAAATACTTTTCTCGGCCATCACTAACATCATCGCTGTAATAACCAGCTTTCTTAGCAGAATCTATATAAATGGAATAACAAATATTTAAAACATTACTACGCTCGTAATCATGTTTGTAATACCAGTCAATACTACGTTCCTTTGCATCAGTTTTCGTATCTTCAAGGTATTGATCTAAGCGTTTCTCTTGTGGCGTAGACGAACACCCGATGATTAACAATGAGGTGCTTAAAACTATAAGTTTTTTAATCATGGTTTTAGCTTAAAACAAACGATACCTTTATAGTACAACATTAATTCGTTAAATAATATTTTTGGAATTTTAATTTGTGACGGTTAAACAGTGCATTTTCAAACAATTAAGCCATTTTTTCCCATAATTTTAGATAAATATTGTTGTCTTTTTTCGCGTAGATTATTGAAAACAGGAAGTAATTTAACCACTTGAAATGTTCATCCAACTAAAGATTAAGAAATAAGCCCTTAAAAGTGTTTGTTTATCAACCCTTAAACCTATTTAAACATTTTAAAATTGTATATACTTAAACCATTACTAGATTAACTTCAGTAATTATTACTAAAGAAAGTTAAAAATTGGATGAATTTTAATGAGTAGTTTGTTCATAGTAGAGTCACCCGGAAAGGTCGAAAAAATTCAACATATCTTGGATGACCTGTATCCGCACGAATTCGTTGTACGCGCTTCAGTTGGCCATGTATGTGATTTACCTAATCATGAGATCGGTTTCTCATATCCAGCCTTTGTTCCTAAATACGAAATATCTCAAAATAAAACACGCGTTGTTCAAGAATTAAGACAGGCTGCTAAAAATGCAGATACGGTTTTCCTCGCAACTGACTTGGACCGTGAAGGTGAAGCCATTGCATATCACTTAAAACGTATCCTGAACTTATCTGACGATCAGTATATTCGCGTCAAATATAACGCTATTGATAAAACTACGATCGCTAATGCACTTCAAAATGGTGAAGAGCTGGATCAAGGTATGGTGGCATCTCAAGAAACACGCCGTTTCCTTGACCGTATGATCGGTTTTTACTTGTATGAGCCAATTTCAAATATTTTAAAAGGCAAATTTCCTGTTGGCCGTGTTCAATCTGCCGTACTCGTTGTGCTTGGTGATTTAGAAGATCTACTGAAAAACTTCAAATCACATGAACATTACAACCTTGAAGTAACTCTAAAACAAGGTTGGGCTGCGAAATGGGATTTTTCTAAGTGGCTTAATCCTGAAATGAAGGATGTGCACAATAACCAGTGGTTAGATAAAGCTTCAATTACCCGTCTACAAAGCGAAATTGATAAAAAAGACTTAACCATTACCAGTGTTGAAACTAAGCCATCTTTCCGTAGTGCTCCAGCGCCGTTTATTACTGTTGATCTGCAAGCTGCAGCTGCAGCGCGTCTTGGTTTGGATCTAAAACAAACTATGGAAGCAGCGCAAAAGTTATATGAAGGTGGTTATATCACTTACCATCGTACTGATGCTGCTGTAATTTCGCCTGAGGGGATGCAAGCTCTAGAAGCTTTTGGTGAGAGAGAGGGCATTGCGATTATCGGCAATAAAACCAAATCTCGCGATGGTGCTCAAGAAGCACATGAATGTATTCGTCCTAGTGACTTCTTTACCTTTGAAGCTGGTAAGGACCAAGTTCAAAAGGATCTATACCGTCTAATCTGGTTGCGTACTGTTGCATCGCAAATGGCTCCAGCTGAATACGAAGTTAAATCCGTTATAGGTGTCTATAAAGATGTCACTCTCAATGTAGATGGTGAAAGCATTACTAAAGATGCTGAATTCAAAGCTTCTAGCCGTATCTTAAAAGAAGATGGCTGGTTGGGCTTATTAAAGACCTACAGTATTGATGAAAATGCACTTGAATACGTGGACGGTGAAGAAGATTCAGAAAAAGAACCTGAACATACGCTACCTATAGATATTGAAGTCGGTCAAAACCACAATGTTATTGCTGGTAAAGTTATCGCGACCAAAACCAAACCACGTTCACGCTACACCGTACCATCATTGGTCAAATTACTTGAGAAAAAAGGAATTGGTCGTCCTAGTACTTACCAATCAATCTTTGAACGGTTAATCAAGCACGGCTATATCAAGCTTGTTAAAAAGAAAATTGAAGTTACACCGCATGGATTGAAGTTGATTCAAAACATTAGAGGTAAGTTTAGTTTTGCAGATCCGCTTTACACCAAAGAAATTGAAGAAACACTGGATCTAATCGCTACTGGTGATGCCGATTACAAACAAGAACTCCAAAAGTTCCATTTAGGGATTGAAAGTGAATTAGGACAGTTCTCAAAACATTGGCTTGATTCATTCCCTGTCTACAAATGTAAAAACTGTGATGACGGACGCATGTTGCCGAAAATCGGTACCAATCGCGACAAAACAACATCGGTCTACTGGTCATGTAATTCATGCAAAAGTTCAGCGCCAAACAGAAATGTTGATGGTAAAGATGAACCGGGTAAGCCAACTGTACGTGAGCCAACTGCTCATTTATGTTTATGTGGCAAATCACTGACTCAGGTTACAACTGATAAATCTGTATTTTTTGAGTGCTCTCAACGTGCGTTCGTAGATGGCACCTGTAAAGAAACATACCGTTCTACAAATGACGAAAGCGGTAACTTGGTTCCTGATTTTGACGAATATCGCCGTAACCATACATACAAATGTCAGCTTGAAGGGTGTGGCGGTTGGTTGCGTGAGTTAAAAGGTATTTCAACTTCTTCAGGTAAGCCGTATCACTTCTTTTCTTGTGAAAAATCCAATCCAAACCTGAAAGGCAAAAAATGTAAGTCGGGTCCATTAGAGGTGTTCCCTGATGGTAGTCCTAACTACGAGCCAAGATTCCAAGTGACCAAAACAGAGTATCCATGTATCTGTAAAAAGCCTCTTGTACATACCAAGTACCGCAAAGAACCTGGTGTTTACGAAGAGCGATACAGTTGTGAAGCTGCATCATGTAAACGTTATTTCGACATATTGCCAGATGGATCACCAGATACCCAACTTACAAAATCTCGCACTGGCAACGAAGCCAAGTGTTTTGAGTGTGGCCAGACCATGATTCAGTCTGCATTTAATTTACGTGGTGAACGTAAGTATAAATGGGATTGCTTTAGCTGTGGTGCAAGTGGATACGACAACAACGGTGAGCCAGTTCAACGTGGCAAAAAGAAAGCCAAGTCTAAATCGACCTCTACAAAAGCTAAATCAAGTAAATAATTGAATAGGTGAATAAATGAGTAATCACGAACCAGATGATATGGACAACATCGGGAAGGAAGCTGAAGAAGCGATCAAAATCCAACCCGATGATGAACATGTAAGTGAGCCTGAACAGCCAGCCAAGACAGCAAAGAAGGGCAAAAAAGTAAACATTGATGAAAACTTTGTTGCTAAGCATAAAAAGCTAATCTTGATTGGCGGTGGTGTTCTTTTCTTTTTGTTAGTTGCTGTGGTTATTTTTGGCAATCAAAACATCGAAGTTGAACGTCCACAACAAAGCGATGTTGAACTTGAAGCTCGACTGCAGAGTGAAGTTGCAAGACGAGTAAAAGAAGAAAGTATGAAATTGGCTGCTCAGCGCAATGAAATTATCGACCGTATTAGTCGTAAGTTTGACTGTAACGCACCACAAGTATTCTGTCATGCACAAGATACGTCAGAACCGTATTCAACTGTCGTTTCTAGTTTGCAGAACTTCCAATTTCAGCCAGATACGCCGTATGAAGTTTACATTGAAGTCTACCCCTTGAAAGTGGATGCCCAAAACCCACAATCAAGTCAGCGTAAAGGAAGTGTTTGTAGCCCGAACAACGTGCACCTTTTCTTATGCCAAAAAATCGTAATGAAAAATCCTGCGCTTATGGCCAATCAGATCCGCGAACTATATGCGCTGCTAACGCCGTCTATGACTTATCGCTTGCAGATCAGCAGTCGTCCAATTACGCCAAGTGACATCGATCTGACATTGATTTCTACCGAACTGGACAAAATGAATGCCGATTCTGCAACTGCTAGTGAACCTGAATTGGAGTGTGTACCGCCAGATCCTAAAAAAGATCCTGTTGCGTACAACTTATACGAAACAGGGGGCATGTCTTGTCAAGACATCATGAAGGACTTAGCTGCACGTAAGACAACTGCTCCAGCTGGTCAACCTGGTCAACCTAGTCAAGCTCAACAAAGTGGTGGTGAACAACCACAACATCCTGATGCATTTGGTACGCCAGTAGCAACACATTAAACATACTAATAAGAAACGGATTGATTTTGGTTAATCCGCTATTAATTGGCTTTTGGTTGAGAATACTAATTTAAGCATCTGTTTATCAAATAGATCTTAAAAAAATGAAACAATAAAATGCAGATTTATTCTGCATTTTTTAATTTTCACATTACAATAGTTTAATTTCGCAACTTTTAAGCAACCGGGTACGCTATGAACAACCCAACCAAAATTCAAGATCTGCAAGTGGCAGATTTGCCGTCCACGTTTAAGCTGAAGAAAAAACATAAAGAAGAAGTTTTTCTGAAGTACAAAGAGTTGAATGAGGCACTATTCAAAGTAGGGTACATTCCAGTGACGTTCTCAGACTTTGTGCATGCACTTATAGAAACTGGCGTAAAGGGATTTTCTGTCGAAGAATATGTCAACGCTCAATTAAACTCTTAATTTTAGAGCTCTAATTATTTTTTTGATGTCAAAAAAAAATGGACCACATTCGTAATCCATTCCTTTATTTTCTTTAACGATTAACTTTCTATTTTGGTACCACACTGAGGGCAAAACAGCATATTGTCCTGAAGTGGTTCACCACATTTCACACAAAACATATTCTTTTTCGGTTTGATGATCACGGGTACTTGATCTGATAGATCCTGACTGTGTGTTTCAGGGTTATTCATCAATCCAAGATGTGTACCATGTGTTCTTGGTGAGCTTTTATTGATTGCGCTATTCATCTGGTTCATAGATGACATGCGGTTAATATCTACTTCAGACGTTGGGGCAACCACAATGCTTTGGCTTTTGGCAAAGTCGGCTAAATGCTCTTTCAGTACAACAGCATCATCAGTACAAGCAGTCATGCTCAAGATCGCACGGTTTTGATATTTACCGAAGGTCGTTGTGCTAATTTCAGCGTACCAGACACGTAACGTCATGGTTTCAACATTGATGACTTCTTTTTGTGATTTCACGCTGTCGTCAAGGTAACGGCCAAAGTTCATTTGAGACAATTGATAGCTACCTTTAGCCTCAACCCATATTAGTTTTGATACAAAGTCAAAACGGCTCCATAGGTAATTACCGTGCTCAAAACAAAACTTCCCTAAGATCCACATCGATACACCAAAGAAACCATAAGTGAAGTCGCTAAAATCCAGATAGCTTCCGTTATATAGACCTTTGGCAAAAATAGTCATTAATACGACTGAAGCAATAAAACTTAACAATCCAAAACTATTGAGGATGGCTAACCAGCGATACTTTTCTTCTTTGAAGCATGAGCTCAATGTCATATCACGAAGGGTATTGATTGGCACTGGTTGAGTTTCTTCTAAGATCTCACCCTCAAAAGCACCGTTTTTACTGCGAGAGTTGATAACTGGCAACTGGCGTGAATAGATTCTGTTAGGAATAGCACTTTCCCAATTCTTTTGTAGATGGCGTTCAAGTTCATCAAACAATTGCATTGGTTGGCAATTCATACTCAAACTATCCTGAACGACTCCAGCACTGGCTTGTGGTGGCTGTTTTACCATTTGAGCAATCACGGCCAAGAAGAATATCGCAATCGCAATCAGCGCTGCAATTAACGTAAAAATTGCTTTATCCATGCTTGGCAACCAAATAGGTGCAACTGCATGTTGGGTAAGGATAGGAACCAATACAGGTCCAAGAATGGCGACTAAAACCAAACCAATGACTTTAGATAAACCAATTTCTTGTGCACCTGAGTTCGGATTAGCCATAGGACGCAATAAAACAATCAAAATAATGGCGTTGTAAACAATCCCAAGCCAAGCACCTGTATTGGGTGATGCGCCCACATACGCGATTAGAGCACTCACTAAGGTAATCAGAAAAACAATCGCATTTTGAAATTGAGCTTCTGCAGCGTTACGGATGAATAATGGCGAAAAAATAAGATTAGGGAACAGTGAATATAGAATCCCGTTCACTGAGCCTTTTGGTTCTTCATAAATCAAAGCGCTTTGGCGTAGGATCTCTTTAATATCGGTTGCACCAGGATAAGCACCAGTTTCTTGAATGGATAACTCCTGTGCAAGTCCGGCTGGTTGATCACGACCAAAGTAGAACTTTAGGTTTGATAAGCCTGTGGTCAGCAGTAGAGCGCCATAACTGAACATTGCTAGACCAACTATAAGCGGTGGTAGTGCAACAAATACACCGTTACTGAATAGACCTTTTGCACTGAAAATTAAGCTTAGGCCAGCCAGCATAAAAACGATGGCACCGATCACTTTAAAAATGTTTTCTATTCGGTAGGGATTAGGGAATTCAAACCGCTTATCTTGCGAGTTATATTCATATGCCATTTTTAATACTCCTTAACGCATTTATCTAATTACGTTTTAATTGGTTAATTATAACTAAGTCGTGGGGTATAAAGTTTTTTTAGTTAAAATGAATCACTGTTTTAGTTAAGTTTTAATAAGGGAATTTAAAAAGTATTTTAAAGGCGCATTAAAAAAGGGGATAACGAATCCCCTTTAAAGATGTACCAAGCTTATGTGCTGTTATTTGTTTTGATCTGCTTGTTTTTGAGCATCTGCAGCTGCAGCGTTCAGCATAGAAGACATATCATTTTGCTCGTCCTCTTTTGGTGGATTTTGTTCTGCAGTTTTTTGATGTGCATCAAAATCGTGGCCCTCAACTTTTGAAGGTTTTTCATTATCGACATAAGTTTCACGCGCTGCTTGTAAGTCTGCAGATGGATCTACTTTGTCAATTTGTTCATCTGGTTGAATAGGTTTTGATTGAGATGTTGATTCTTCTTTTTTACTACAACCAACTAAAACCAAACCTACAGATAATAAGCCAGTTAATAATAGAGTTTTGAATGACATTTAATCGCCTCCAGCGAAACATAAGCAAAGGTATAGTCACATATACTTATAATGTATATACCAAAATTTAACTAAAACTAGTCCGTTGTATAACGTGACCTTTATAAAAACGGTTTAAGTATATACCAATTGCAAATTTTCTTGTTATGGGCTGAAAGCTAATAGACTAGGGTATCGCTTAAGGACACTATATAGTGGCAAAAAAAAACCACCTTTTACGGTGGTTTCACTAGTTTTAAAGATTAAATCTCTTTAAGGTCTAGATTTTGTTCGCAATAACTACGTACTGCTTCTTTATCTGTAGGATCAAAACCCTTTTCAGTCATTTCTTCACGTAACCATTTGATTACTTGACCGCGACCAGCCCAACGTAAGCTGTTGTTCTCACGGTGAACCCATTCATGCGTAAGCTTACGTTTTTGACGTCTTACAGGCTCAACTTTTGTGGTTTCAATGTGGTTGTTTTTTAGATATTCGCTAAGTGTATGGATGTCCACAACACCATCGGCAGTAATTTTTTCTGAAATGATTGCATTAATGGCACTAACAGCATCGTGAAAAGCTTGGTTTTCTTTAACGACTAGTTGTTGTTGAAGTTCTTCAATATAAGTCTGAAGTTCAACAGGTGACATTTGAGCAACATTTTCTGGTTTTGATACATTTAACATGTCATTAGTTCCAGTATTGCGAGTTAAGTTGTTCATGATTAAACCTTTAGAAATATATTTGAAAATTAATTCAAAATATCTCTTACGACAAAACCATTTTTACACAATTACATTATTAAAATCAATTAGAGTTAATCGTATTTATACCTAAATATACCTTGAAATGGTTTTTCTTATAACTTTTATGTCGGGAATTTCCTTAAACCTAATGACAGGAATGCCAGCACTCTTCAAAAGCTCGTCACGCCTTTTATCTTTATCCTGGGTATATTTATGATAATGCCCATCAAGCTCAATAGATAATATAGGATTGTAGTCTTCATCAACGATCAAATAATCCACGTAAAGCCTAGAAAACTGATTTCGGATACTTATGTTTTGCGTGGTCATAAAAGCACTCATGCTTACTTGCACCAAAATGTTGCGTGATGGAATGACCTGTTCTAGTGCATCAAGCATTATAATCTCGTCTTTTGTAAGGACTTTTTTAGATACAAGCTCCTGATTCTTTTGAGGCTTACGATAGCCTTTTGGTGAATTCTTTTTGGCTTTAGTTTTAGGTTTGCGAAATACGCCACATAAAGCAAAAATGAACTTAAACACTATATAAAACAATAATGAATAAATTAAGAATTTTAACAATAAGGAATTTAAAATCGTTTCCATAAACCTAATACATAACAAATTTTAAAGGGTGCTTAAACTTCTTAAACATATTAGATAGTTTTAACGGTGATTGATACGAATTAACTAAAAATGTTTAAGGACTATTAGTGATGCAATGTTAAAAATAGTATAATCTTGTAAAGACAGCTTAGAACCAGTTTTAAAAGTAAAACTGGTTCTCACAAATAACACCGACTATTTCACTGGAAAAGTTTAAAATGGTATTTAATAACCGTACTTTAGCTTTACTGATTGGTACAATCTCGCTATCAGCACACATCTATGCCAACAACACAACCGTTAAAGTCACTCAAACTCCAATTGTATCATCTTCACCAATTCCCTTAGTTAAAGCTAATGCAATTGAACAATACTATATCAACGTTAAACATCGCTTTAACGGTGCGGAATTTGAACAACCGCCTCGTAAAATTAAGAGCATTAAACTTAACTTGAATGTTATTAATAACGGGGAAGTGGTTTTAACGGCGCACGAAGCTGATAAATCCAAGCTAGAAGACTATTTACAGCAAAACCCTAAAAACTCGGAACTATTGGCCAGTTACGTTGCTCGTATGATCAATTACAACCACGGCTATACGGTTCCTGAAAACAAGGGTAAATACAGCAAGTATGCAAGTACGACTGTATATGAAGCTCTACTTGATGAATTGAACTATAACTTTGCAACTACGCCAGTAGTATCAGTAGATAACTATGCAAGCCAACAACAGCTTGAATCTGCTTATCTATACATCCTTTCTCGTTTAGATCCACAAGAAAAAGCGGTGTTTTGGCAATTTGTGAACACATACAAAGTAGGGGATAAGATTGAGATCCCTGAAGGTACTGTTATAGCAGATGTCTTGAACACTTATAAAATCCAATTGAATTTTAAAGCGCCTTAATCACTAAACAGGTAAGGAATATTTAGGAACAAACTATATTATTTTTTAAAGTTATTTTTTACCTGTTCCTATATGTATTCGCCTTTTTATGTTTCCTCATGGTATAGGGTGTTTTTATTAAGCTGGTGATGTATGTTGCAGCGCTATTTGGCGTCAATACAGCTTCTATGGGTGCTTTATTCATTATTTTGGGGGTCCATTACAGCATCAGCAATAGTTGGATCATGAAATTGCTCAAACCATAAATTTCGGAACTTGACTTTTAATCAACCAATATATTGCTCGAAAATTAGAAGCATTGGGTTGATGTGATTATTTCGGATTTGTTATTAGAAATTAATTGAAAGCAGTATTTTTTAACTTTAGGTGGAATGAAAAGGTGATTTTTTCAAGTATATTCACTGGTCTTTTTATGACGGTGGGTTTCACAGCGTTAATTTATAACTACGTGTTGATGGGTGGTAATTCTGGTTTGTTCTTTTTGGTTTGGGGTGGTGCTTTCTCTCTAGCAGGATTGTATTTCCATTACCACGGAACAATTGGGCAAATTGGGTGGCAGAGACAGCGCTTTGTTCGTAACACGCAAACACTTGAATGGTATAAGACTGAATACCCTCAATGTGTTGTGACTACAAATATCGTGAAATGTTGTTTTTGCGAAAGTACATCAATTCGCAGATATGCCTTAAAAAACAATACTTACAAAATTCGCAACTCTTGTGCTAAATGCGGTGAAGTTTTGTTTTATACGGATGAGGATTAATAATGACTATTCATGCGTATTATGGTGATATTAGCCACCTGAAAAATGAACAAAAAATGTTTGATGACTTATTAACCCAATTGAAGCTTCATTGGGGTAATAGTGAAGATTGGATTTATTTGTTCTATAACACAATGTGGTCAGGTCAGGAAATTGATGTTATTGCTTTCACCAAGGAAGCAATCGTTGTTATTGACCTAAAAAACTATTCCGGCAATCTAGTTGGGTCGGAAAATGGGGAATGGCTGATTAATGGTGAGCTTGAGGTTCAGGGTGGTTCTCAGATTAATCCATTTGTTCAGATTCGGAAGAACAGATTTGCTGTTTTAGAGTGGTTCAAAAGTGCTGAATTGTTTACCGACCAAAACTTAGGTTTTATTAGTGGTTGCATCATCCTGAATGAGTTATCTAGTACGCAAATGGATTTGTCTCATTCGGTAAGAAAGTGGTTTTATGTTACCGATATTGCTAATTCAGTGGATACTTTGTCTAGGCTCCATACCAAGGGGATTAGTCTTGCTAGTGATGATATTTTATACCTAGTAAACAAGTTAAAACTTAAAGAATATTCTTGGGATCAGGGTGTTGCTCCTAGAGTGCGTAATCTTATTCAGTCAGATGATCGTGATACTCCAAGTGATAATAGTCGTGATCAAAGTTCCGCTCCGATCAAATACACATTACATGATCAAATGGAAAAGAAATTCAAAGGTGTTTTAGCACCGTACCTATTTTTCTATGGAACGGTCATCATCTGTTTAGCTTTTGCTTTTCATATTGCAAATGGTATGAAAGTTGGAGGGATTTTTTACTTATTTGGTTTGTTCTTTGGTCGCTAAAAATATCATCTAGATAGATGTTATTCAGGTTGGGATTCCGTAATTATTAAACCTTTTTCTTTTTGCATTAAAAAAGCCTACATTGTAGGCTTTTAGCTTTCTTAGATCTGTATTACTGAATTAAGTCGTCAACGGCTTCACCAAGGTAGGTTGGATCGTATTGCTTATACAAATAGTTTTCCAGAATTGGTAAATCTGGTGCTAAAACCATTCGCGTAATTTTAGGACGATCTTCTTCAAGGTTAAGCTTCACATGTACGGCGAAGAAATCAATGTTGTTCGTGATGAAGTCATATTCTTTACGACCAGTACTTTTGAGTTGATCAACCATACGCGAAAAGTAGTGGTTATTCGTAATAGAGCAATTCAAGAACTCTAACGCATCTTTTTCAGTAACATTAATTTCAATAATGTTATTAAGGAAGGCCAGCTCTGGTTTAATTAAGTTGCCGTTACGGTCTGCAGTTAGACATTTTGTAGAAAAGGTACCAATACCAGCCATACGACCATCATATTTCACAAAACCGTGCTCTTCAGATGCAACTAAGTTTGACGCATGAACGTATAGAGTAGGGTGGTGCTTTGTATTCCACTCTAAATCAATAACGTCAGTTTCATTTTCTGCATAGTGAGATTGTAAAAGAGATCTATTGAGGTTGGTATAGAGGACTTGATCAAGCTCTAATACTTTACGGCGATATAGCTCAGCGAAGGCAATACCGTACTGAGACAAGATATTACATGTTGTATTGAAGCTATTGCAGTAAATCGCACGGTTATCGTTACCGCCGTCACGATCCTCACTGACTACAATTACATGGTTCCCTAAAACACCATTGATTTTATAAACCACAATTGAGCCTAATGCGAAGTTTTGGGTAAGTAGTTCTTCACCCTCAAATCGTACTGCCGTGCAGTTTTTAATATTTTCTGCGCTTAAAGGATAATTACCCGGTGTGATGGACCACAATGTTGATACTGGTACAAATAGAGGCTCAATAGCACTACTTAAGTCAACTCGACCAATCGTGATGATGCTTGTGCCGTTAAAACTATCGCCCTTGTGTTCTGCAACGGCTGATGTTCCGATCGTACCTGGTATTTGTGCGTTCTCTGAAGCGCTATTATTTGGTACAACTGATTCTGTCATGAAACAACTCACTAAAAGTTTTATCTTTGTTTAAAAATACCACATGATAAATAGTATTAAAACTTATACTAGTATTATAAGATGATCTTTAAGATTCATAAAGGTATATTTATGCTAAACCATAAAACCCAAGTTTGTTTTTTTAATAACCTGATTGGACGTTTTTATAAAAATCATTTGATCATTGATGTTAAAACTTTAAACCTAGATTTTATTTTAGATGTTATTGAATTCCCGACATCAATTGAAGGTTTCAAAAAAGCACCTAAAGTATCAAAAATTAAAATACCTTTTACGCAACTTGCTCAGGATCTTCAGCCACAAAATTACCTAGATTTAGTCCAATCTGATGCCAAAAATCTGTATCTGCAGATTGGGCAAAAAAGACGTTATATTCACGGCGAACAAACTAATTTTTCATATGCTACATCGGTGTTTCAGCAGATCGGTGATGATGAAGTGCTCCAGCTTGAGGCTTTGAACTATGCACTGAAGCTCCAAAGCATTACTAATGGTATTCAGCAGCATACAACAGCGATTGAGACATATATCGAGCTAAAGCCTTTACGATATGCGTTTAGCTTAGATACGTTCATAAGTGCAACTGCAGATCTAGATCAACCTTTCGATACTCGTGAAGCGCTTTCTGGCCATATCGTTAACCATTGGGAAAAATGGGTTAAAGCAAACAATATCACCAGTGAAAGTTCTTATGATGCGGTGCTATTAAATGCCGATAAATTAATACTGATTCGAGTCGGTATTCACTCATTCTCAGTGAAGATTACAGACCTTGAAGTGGCTGACGGCATTATCTATTCTTCTCTTTGTGATTTAGAGCTCTTACAAGTGCTTCTACCAACGTTCTTTGATGGTATGCCTTGCCGTATTACTGCATATGCCGATATGAACATTCAATATGCTGTATCGCAATATAAGACTTGGCTATCAAGTCAAAACCTGAAGAAGATCCAGTCCGTTCGCAAACAAGGTATTGAGAAGTACTTGCGTAAAAAATTAGAAGATGAAAGTGACTTAATCGGTAACGCGCAACTTGCCAAAACCCTAATGAATACCAGCTATACAGAACAAACAGTCTCATTTTTTTCTGACGCTTGGGGATTATCGTACGCAAACCATTTTGAGAAGAAAATTCGTCATGCTTTTGATCTGGTCATACAGGCTTTGGATCATGAAGGGATCTCATTAGAGCAGCTGCAGTTCATCAATAGCCTAACAAAAGGGGCAATTGAGAATGCTATTAACGAGATGCTGAACAAGACTGGTTCACCGTTAAACGTGGTACCAACACTCACTCAAGAATTACTGTTAATTTGCGATGAATTCAATGCCAAAAAACTCAACATATCAAGTGAGCTCTTAGATGCAATCACTCAGTTTGCAGAACAATATGCAGTATCACCACTGTTGGCCATTAAGCGTGATAGCGCCGTGTATTTGCTGTATGAACCATTAGATGCCGATAATCAGTTAATTGATTATGAATGGTTTTCTACTGCGGTATATACCAAAAATCAGTTTGTGCCTGAAGCAGATGAACAACATAAAACAAATGTAGCGGATCTTCTTAAATCGGTTGAAGTACTGCATGTATTCAAGCCGAATATCCTGTCGTGGACCAATGGCAAGGTATTTGAAACGCCAGAAGAAAAGAAAAATGCTTTTATGTTATGTCTCACACCTGAAGCATTTGAAAATCAAATAGAATTCTTACGCACGAAGAACGCAATACCAGGATATTTTAAAAACCTGATTACATCCTTAGGTGGTTTAAATTCAGTGGCCACGGAACAAGATAAATACGGTGTATTTTTGATTGAGTCGATCGCTAAAAATTTGACTGGTTTTGCATATCAAGGACAACTCTTTCCTATCGATCAAAATGCCCAAATTGACTTAGATCAATGCTCAAATTTAACGCTTAATTCTAAACTACTACCAAAAAACTACCTGACCTTTAAAAGACTAATGAGATTAAGCGATAGTTTAACGAATGGCGTTAAATAGGTTTAAGGAATATTATTATTTTTACTTTAAGTTTAAATAGTGGTTTTTTAAATGCACAAAAATAAAGTATTATAGTTTCAAACTTAAAACCCTTTTTAAAGTTATATAGAGAATACTGAATGAAACTATTAAAAACTGCGATGGTGGGTATCCTTGGTACTGTATTAGCGCATACAGCTTTCGCATTTGAGGATGAAACTATCCCAACACCGAACTTTAAGGAAGCGTATGTAGGACTTTTAACGCCATCTAAAAGCTTTAATGTTGTTGCTGGTGGTCTTAGACCTGAGATTAGCGAATACAAACTGTCTGATAGCTATTTTGAAAACAATTCAAATCAGCGTTATAAAGCGACAGCTCACCTTTACCAGCAAATGAATACTCAGCAACGTGCGATGTATATATTGCTTCAACATACAGCGTACTTAAACGATATTTTCTATCCTCAACGTAATCCGCTGACCAATCCGAACGTATCTGACGAACAATTAAATGTAGAGCCGGTACTTAAAAAGCTCCAGTCATTCCGTACTGATAATGGCCTGGTTGAAAAAGTTGTAGACCGTGAAACGATGCTCCAAGCATTAAAAGCACATTATGACTATTACATGCGTGACCAATTCACCGTGCGTTTTTATGGCAAAAACCAAAATACCTTTACCTATGGCATTGATAACTTTTCAGGTTTAAAAATTCGTTCGGTAGAAGGGAATATTCGCATTGTCGATCGCAAAACAGGTACATTGTTGGGTGATTCAATGATTAAGTTAAACCACTGGATTCCATCTAACCGTGCCAAAGAGCGCCGTACTATTGATTTGCCGTCTACCATGCCTGAGTGGAAGGACGTAGACATTAAAGATCTTGCAATCAAATTCCAACCAACTGCAATCACTACCATGCAGGGTAAACGCATTGATATTAATAAGATCTATGCGTACAACACTGAAAAATTCAATTTTTAATGCATAAAGCGGTCTATCTCGACCGCTATTTTTTTTGCTTATGTACAATTATTAACCGTAGCCTAAGCAAAAGTTATAAGTTGCTTTTCCCACGAATCAAATTAAGGTTGAACCTATGAAAAAAGCTCTCCTATCAATTGCCACTGTAATCATGGTCGGGGGATGCTCAGAAGTGCCGAATGATATGTCACATATCGATGTTTTTTCTTCCGATCGCTACCTATCAACTGCACATCAATTTAATAAGCTTGTTGATGATACGTTTAAGTATCCGTATTCTAAAATACCGTTTTTTCTAGTGACGAAAGGGTGGGGTGTTAGTGGTCCAAAAGAGCCAGTATCGCAAATTGTGTATAGTTGCTTAACTTCTAATGAAGTGGAATTAGTGACAAAAATTAAGCCACTCATGCCCGAAGTGACCTACATCAAAACACCTGAAAATCAGGTGAAAAATTGCATCATTAAACATTCAAATGACTCAATTAATGCTGATGCATTGAATGACCTTAAAGCTTTCCCTTTATTCCAAAAATATGCAGACAACCCATTTTTACGTAAGACCGTGGATGCTGCGAAAGCAGATGGCAAAATCTCAGTAAAAGAATATATGGATATTGTGCAAATTGTCATAAAATTAATTGGGGCTGACAAACAGGTTCAGCTAGAGAAAACTATCCAAGAGCTTTAAGTATTCATATGTCGGAAAATCTATCCATGCATAGCATGACGAACGAAGAATTGATTCAAGAATGGCTTGATAGCCTGAAGCTTGAAAACAAATCCGACATGACGATTAATGAATACAAAAAGTGCATACTTTTGATGTTGGAAATGCCTTTTTTTAAAGGCAAACATCTCTTGGATCTCAACCGTGAATATATCTCTTTATTTCGCTTACACCGGGCAGATGTGGATGCTGTTTCCGCACGAACACTGAATAAAAACTTATCTGGCATCAAAAATTTTCTGAGCTATTGCTTGCGAAGAAAATACATACTAGAAAACTTCTTTACTGATATTCAGGTGAAGTACAAAAATAATTCCTTACCGCGACCAATCGCCGTGGACACATTGAATGAGATCCTTGATAACAAGGCTCCATTAAATCCTAAATACAACAACCAAAAATTAAGAGATCTAGCAGCTGCAGAAATTGCATATTCTGGCGGTTTGCGTATTTCTGAATTACACGCCATCAAATTGAGTGACATTAGCCTCAGTACTTTACAACTCAAAGTATTGGGTAAAGGGAACAGGGAACGTATTGTATTTTTAGGAAAGAAAGCATTAGAAGCACTTTCTACATGGCTTTTGATTCGTAATAAGTGGATCTCTAAAGCTGGAGTAGAAGACTGCGGATATTTGTTTATTGCACCATCTGGTAAGCACATTGCTAAAAACCATTTAGGTGCATGTATGACGGCGCTATTGAGAGCTCACGGCTCAGGTAATATCGGTAGTACACATGCGTTAAGACATAGCTTTGCATCGCATATGTATAATAAAACAAAAGACATTCGTTCTGTTCAGGAAATGTTAGGCCATAAGTCGCTTACATCTACTCAAGTATATATTCTTGTCGATCACGAGACGTTGATTGAATCCTACAAAGATGCACACCCACGCGCCAGAGCGAACCAAGATTAATAATTTATTCGCTTCTTGTACTTCTAAAGATATATCGTAAACTATCAAAATAATTAACTTTTGATGGTGCCCGTAATGGCTAAGACTTTTGAGCAAGTAAAAAAAGAATTTTTCAATACAGGAACCTCAGCTGAATAAAATATAAAAAAAGGATTGAGCCAACCCATGAATGCAAATGAGCTTTATGAAAAGTTACAGCAAATTGGTAAGCCACTGGTCCACGTAGAAAGCCTCGTATCTACAATGCAGTTGGAAATCCCTGTTGAAGAGATTGAAAAACACATTGAACTTTTCGGGGTAAATTTTTTACTGGTAGAAGTTGTTCGATATACCTTTGACGGTTTTCTATCTCCAGAGTACCAACCCTATATAGACAAATTCATTGCAGAAAATGAACTGGATGAAGATGTCATTTTGAATATCAGAAATAAAACATCATCAGATATAGGCCTGGTTAATGTTGGCTTTAATCTAAATGGCTGCATCCTTGGCTTAACCCATACGGATGAATGGATGGAACATTTATTCCACTTGGTTAAGTTCATTACTGACAGTGAAAAACGCGAGAAAAGTAGGAACTTTTGGTCTGAACAAGACAAAATCAAGGAACAAAAAGTTTTAGAAAAACAAGCCAAAGAAAAAGAAAGGGAAGTGATGATTCAACAGGTAGAGGATCTCACTAATACCGATGATTTTAAATTATGCAAAACGAAGGGTGAAATATTGTTGTTTTGGGAAAAGAACATTCCTGACCTATACAAAACTCTATCCAGAACTTTTATGGAAACAATGTCTAAGAAATATATCTCTATATTGCGTGGATCATGATGTGATGCTGACGATCGCTATTCAGGAAAACGCTTCACGATATGAGGAAGAACAACGAGTAGCGCGTAAATCAGTGTTCTTGAACAACGTAAACAACAATAAAAATTAGTACTCAGCATTCACCAAAGTTTTGTATTGAGAATATTTCGTCAAATTTACTGTGTCACGTACTTGGCCATAGTGAATATTGCCTAGATCTGAGTAAGTAAGGTTTTTCTTTTGAGATACTGCAACCAATAATTCATAGTTATTTCTTTGATTGAGTTCAATTGCTGAAGCGATATTTTTGTCTTGGCTCACTTTAGAAATAATGCTTTGGATCTCCTTTCTATCTGAAGCAGATACATCCAATGTAGTTAGATAAAATCCGATCGATAGAAATATTGTGGCGGTTAAAGTGAATAGGGATGCACCAGTAAGATAAACGGCGCGTAGAGTTCTATACTTTGTATAAACCACAACTGAAGATATGCAGATTGCCAAACATAGCGCAAGAATAACGGCATGTTGGTCTAGATAATCTGAGAAAAGCATTGTAAAGCCTGAAGCACAAAAACATGTTATATCACTTAGCTACCAAGCCATTTGTAGTATTTGAGACTTATCGTATATATGAAATATAAATAGCAAACCTTTGGTATATACTGAATTGGTTTAAAGTGCTGAAAGGTGCTGAAACAATAGACTTTAGAAATAAAATACTAGTCAAAATGTGAATAATCAGGGGGATACACATGGGGCAAGCTAAGCAAAGAGGTACAGCTCAAGAACGTGCTGAAAGTGCAATTCAAAGTACGATTGATGCAACCTTGGCAAAGATTAAGACCGTACTTGATGGATACTATCAAGACATGCCGAATAACTTCTCGCAGGCTGAAAATTACTTTACTGGATATGTCGCTGCATTTGATATTAAAGATGGGATGGAACTTGAAGGTAAAGAGTCTGAATGGGCGTATGATGGTTTGCCTACGCCTACCGCTTTACTCAAACTCGTTGAAACTGAGTTAAACGAAGTGATACGTGAAGATAAAGAGTTTTTGGATGACTTTGATCCTGAAATGTATATTGAAGAACTAGGCGAAAACTTGATGTTCTTCCGCTATATAGGTGCTTCTAGTTTCGATACGCCAGATAATGTTTTGCATAATATTCAAAAAGTGTCATTTTGGGCGCCACACTTGGTCATGATTAATGGTGTATGGCATAACACTTATGATGCTGGTGCGGTCAATGATGATGGTGAAACGGTCGGCATAAGATTCTAATTCTAGAGGGGTGCATATTGAATACTGCAGCATGCACCTTATTGGTTTAAACATTGCTGTATCGACTGAGCAATATTTTCAGATATTTTCCAGATTACTTTCTGATTAGATAAGCGATTTGCTTCTTCAGGATTGGCAATCACGCCGATCTCAATTAAAACCGCCGGCTTTTGTGATTTCTTCAGGACCACTAGATTGTCATATTGATATAGGGGTCGTTTGCGGGAGGGGGCGGAATCCTACGCTAAGGCTTTGGCCAGCGATATTCTCCGGTGAGATTGATGTGTTCCCATCCGAGCGGCGAAACATGGGCCAAGAGATCGGGCGATAGCAGCTTTCCATCGCGTTTCTGGTTTGCAACGACCTCGCCGAGCTTCATGGTGTTCCAGAAGATGATGATGGCGGCGAGCAGATTCATGCCGGCGATGCGGTAATGCTGGCCTTCGGCGGAACGGTCGCGGATTTCACCGCGGCGGTGGAAGCTGATTGCCCGCTTCAGCGCATGATGAGCTTCGCCTTTGTTGAGCCCGATCTGGGCACGCCGTTGGAGTTCGGCATCCAGAATCCAGTCGATCATGAACAGGGTGCGCTCGACGCGACCGACTTCCCGCAGGGCTGTCGCGAGCTCGTTCTGCCGCGGATAGGAGGCGAGTTTCCGCAGAATCTGGCTTGGCGCGACGGTCCCGGCAGCAATGGTGGCGGCGATGCGCAGGATGTCGGGCCAATTGCGCTCGATCATGGCTTGGTTGACCTTTCCGCCGATCAACGCTCGCAGGTGCGCCGGGGCGGCCGACGGATTGAACGCGTAGAGCCGTTTGGATGGCAGGTCGCGGATGCGCGGAGCGAACCGGTAGCCGAGAATGGCACATGCGGCAAAGACGTGATCGGTGAAGCCGCCCGTGTCGGTGAACTGCTCGCGGATATGGCGTCCAGCATCGTTCATCAGCAGGCCATCGAGGATGTAAGGCGCTTCGCTTGCCGTTGCAGGAATCACCTGGGTTGCGAACGGCGCATATTGGTCGGAGACGTGGCTATAGGCTTTCAGGCCCGGGGTATTGCCATATTTCGCGTTGACCAGGTTCATGGCCTCACCTTGCTCTGTAGCGACGAAGAACTGTCCGTCGCTCGAAGCCGACGTGCCCATGCCCCAGAACCGGGCCATGGGTAACGCTGCCTGTGCCTCGACCACCATGGCCAGCGCCCGGTCATAGGCTTCGCCCTCGACATGCCACCGTCCAATGCGGATCAATTCCCAGAAGGTGTGGGTGTTTGTCGCATCCGCCATTTTGCGCAAGCCGAGGTTGATCCCTTCCGCCAAGATAACGTTCATTAGCCCGATCCGGTCAGCGCAGGGTGCTCCTGTGCGC
This sequence comes from Acinetobacter sp. NIOH-H-8, assembly GCF_046635365.1. Lineage (NCBI taxonomy): Bacteria > Pseudomonadati > Pseudomonadota > Gammaproteobacteria > Moraxellales > Moraxellaceae > Acinetobacter > Acinetobacter sp. NIOH-H-8. The sequence goes on along the minus strand of NZ_JBHDVN010000013.1, from coordinate 3,766 downwards.
AGATGGGTGAACGCTTCGGTGAAGCCGGTCGCCGCATCCACCTCCAGCAGGAGATCGGTGATGCGCGTGGGCGGGATCTGCTTGTAGAGATCGAGCACCAGATCTTCGGCGCCTGTCGGCGCGGCGGCTTCGAGTTTCTCGATATGCAGAACGCCGTTTTCAATCGACCCGCCCGGGATCGTGCCTGCGCGAGCGGCACGGCCAAGCTCGCGCAACCGCATGTCGAGGCGAGCTTGCCGGTCTGCCAGCCATTCCTCCGGCCGCAATGGCACAGCGAGACGACCGCCTTCCGCGATGGCTTGTGCCGGAACGAGTGCGTGTTTCAGATCGCCATAGCGCCGGGACCTAGTAAGCCAGACATCTCCGGAGCGGAACGCATCGCGCAGATGGAACAGCACCGCGATCTCCCATAGGCGAGCGTCGCCAGCCCTCTGGGCCCGAAGGTGGCGATGCCATTTCGAGCTGGGCCGCAAGAAGCTGGTCATCGCGGCATCGTTCAAACCGGTACGAAGGGCCGTCACCGCTTCCAGAAGCGGCAGTGCAACGGGCGCAGCTCGCAGATCGAGCAGGCGCAACATGCGTGGAGCGTATCGGCGGAAGCGGTGATAACCGTCGAGCACATGATTGAGCGGATCGTCGGCCATGGTGGCGGTCAGCCTGGTTGCCATTGCAACAAGGGTTTTTAAGCCGTCCCACCCTGACCCACTCGCGATGGCACTGTTGCAAATAGTCGGTGGTGATAAACTTATCATCCCCTTTTGCTGATGGAGCTGCACATGAACCCATTCAAAGGCCGGCATTTTCAGCGTGACATCATTCTGTGGGCCGTACGCTGGTACTGCAAATACGGCATCAGTTACCGTGAGCTGCAGGAGATGCTGGCTGAACGCGGAGTGAATGTCGATCACTCCACGATTTACCGCTGGGTTCAGCGTTATGCGCCTGAAATGGAAAAACGGCTGCGCTGGTACTGGCGTAACCCTTCCGATCTTTGCCCGTGGCACATGGATGAAACCTACGTGAAGGTCAATGGCCGCTGGGCGTATCTGTACCGGGCCGTCGACAGCCGGGGCCGCACTGTCGATTTTTATCTCTCCTCCCGTCGTAACAGCAAAGCTGCATACCGGTTTCTGGGTAAAATCCTCAACAACGTGAAGAAGTGGCAGATCCCGCGATTCATCAACACGGATAAAGCGCCCGCCTATGGTCGCGCGCTTGCTCTGCTCAAACGCGAAGGCCGGTGCCCGTCTGACGTTGAACACCGACAGATTAAGTACCGGAACAACGTGATTGAATGCGATCATGGCAAACTGAAACGGATAATCGGCGCCACGCTGGGATTTAAATCCATGAAGACGGCTTACGCCACCATCAAAGGTATTGAGGTGATGCGTGCACTACGCAAAGGCCAGGCCTCAGCATTTTATTATGGTGATCCCCTGGGCGAAATGCGCCTGGTAAGCAGAGTTTTTGAAACGTAAGGCCTTTGAATAAGACAAAAGGCTGCCTCATCGCTAACTTTGCAACAGTGCCCTCGCGATGACATCGCCCAGCGGCTGGCCATCATCCTGTGCATCGACCAGGGCGCCCCCGATCTCGGCGAAGGATTTCAGGGTGTCACGCACCACCCCCGCTTCGTCTGCGACCTTTGCATGGCAAATACGCTCCGAAGCACGGTAGAGACGGCCGACGATCCGGTCGTGGGTTTCGACCACTGCGTCGGCCAACATCGCCTGCCATTCCGAGACGCAAACAGCCAAGATCGCAAGCCGCCTGTCCTCCGGGAGATCGCGCATGCCGTCGGCATAATACCGTTCACCCTGCCTGCGCAGACGAGTCACCCGATGGGCAGGAACGCCGGCAAGCAGATCCTCGGGGAGATCGATGCGTTGCAGATATTCGAGCCGGTCGAGCAGCCGGTTGGCCGACGAAGAGTTCGAGCCAGGCTCGAACTGGCGCAGCCACACAAAACGGGTCACCCGATCATCAGCCGTCTCCTCGAGCAATGCCAGCAACTGTTCTCGGATCGACATAGGCAGCCGACTGGCGATCCTCGTCTCGATGCGTCGCTCGGCATCGACGAGAGCCGCGGCACAAAGCCGCTCGATCGTGGATGTCGCGGGAAGGACAGTGCGGGTGCGTCGGCACTCGGCTACGAAGCGACGGGCGATATCCTCGTTCGACACCGCCATCTCGGCTTCTCGGAACAACCATTCCTTCAGCTCGCTCGCACCACGTCCGGAGAAGGTGCGGAAGCCGTAGAGCCCCCGTAACTCGGCAAGATGCTCGTGCCGTGTTTCCTCGCGGGCAGCATAGTCTACGAGATCGTCGGCACCCAGGCCAAGCTGCGCTCCGATAAATTCGATGACCTCTGCAGGGATCAGTTCGCCTGGAGCCAGCACCCGGCCGGGATAGCGCAGGACACACAATTGCAGGGCGAAGCCGAACCTGTTGTGAGCGCGCCGACGCAGCCTGATATGCCCAAGGTCTTCATCACTCAGCGTATAGTGCTTGAGCAAATCCGTCTGTGAAGTCGGCAAGCGCAACAGCGCGTCTTTCTGCCGATCGGTTAGAGTGACGCGACGCGGCATACATGTTCCTTTTTCAAAATCTGATAGCGTTCAAGACGCTTTGTTTATGAAGCTGGTTGAGATACATTTCCAGAGGTCAATGCAATCGTGGCCGAAGCGCCGCCTCAAACCAACGTTTGTGATACATGCTGATCGGATATGCCCGCGTCTCCAAAGCCGATGGCTCGCAGTCTCTCGACCTGCAGCACGACGCCTTGCGCGCCGCAGGTGTCGAACGGGACAATATCTATGATGATCTTGCTTCCGGCGGTCGTGATGATCGCCCTGGCTTGACTGCCTGCCTCAAGTCATTGCGTGACGGCGATGTGCTGGTGGTCTGGAAGCTCGATCGCCTCGGACGATCGCTTGCCCATCTGGTCAACACGGTGAAGGAGCTGTCAGACCGCAAGATCGGCCTGCGGGTTCTGACTGGAAAGGGCGCTCAGATCGACACCACGACTGCGTCCGGTCGCATGGTGTTCGGAATCTTCGCCACCTTGGCCGAGTTCGAGCGGGATCTGATCCGAGAGCGCACCATGGCGGGTCTCGCCTCCGCGAGAGCGCGCGGTCGCAAGGGCGGACGAAAATTCGCGCTCACCAAAGCTCAGGTGCGTCTCGCGCAAGCCGCCATGGCCCAGCGCGATACTTCAGTTTCCGATCTCTGCAAGGAACTCGGCATCGAGCGCGTCACTCTCTACCGATATGTCGGTCCCAAAGGCGAGCTCAGAGACCATGGAAAGCATGTTCTCGGACTTACGTAGCAACTCGTTTCTTTTCGCAGGTTGAGCCACAGAGGTGGATCAGGAAATTTGAACAACACTTATAAGTGATATTTTGCTCCCCAAATGATGTTATAAACATCAATATATGGAGTATTTTATGACACGTAGACCAAGAAGAAATCATTCAAATGACTTTAAAGCTAAGGTAGCACTTGCTGCGATTAAAGCAGAAAAAACACTTGCTGAATTGAGTGCTGAATTTGATGTTCATCAAAACCAAATTATTGACTGGAAAAATCAACTGATTTCAGCTTCCTCGCAAGCTTTCGATCAATCAAAAGCTCCAACAGAACCACCCATCGATCTAAAAAAACTACATGCAAAAATCGGTGAGCAGGCATTAGAAATTGATTTTTTAGAAGGTGTGTTGAAGAAACTGGGCCGCTTCAACCACAAAAGTTAATCGATGACTCA